>CAMYYB010000008.1 GCA_947303335.1 uncultured Bacteroidales bacterium
ATACTCACACGAACTGCCAGGAGCGAAAAAAAAAGGCGAAAAATTCTCGGTGTCTCTTTCCCCCCTCGCCCTCGGGGAGAGGGGCCGGGGATGAGGGCAAAACATAAAAAAACAAAATACCTCCAAACACATTGAAAAAAGCGGTAATTTTGCGCAAAATTTGAAACCCTTAATGGAAAAGACGATAGAACTCGACAGCCACATTTTTGCCGACATGCTGCGCCAAGGCGCGGTGTCGCTAAGCAAGGACAAAAAAGTCATCAACGACCTAAACGTCTTCCCCATTCCCGATGGCGACACCGGCGACAATATGCTGATGACCCTCAAGGCGGGCTGTGCCGCTACCAATGGCCAGGAGGCTACGCTCTCTGAGGTCGCCTCGGCTGCCTCATCAGGAATGTTGCTCGGAGCAAGAGGCAATTCAGGCGTCATCCTCTCGCGCATCTTTGCAGGCTTGGCCAAAGGCTTGCAAGACGTTGTCTCAGCTGATACCAAAGCTGTTGCAAAAGCCATTGATTCAGCTGTGGCAGAAGCCTACAAAGCCGTACCGGTGCCTGTTGAAGGAACCATCATCACAGTTTTGCGCGAAGGTGCGGCAGGTGCCGATGCCAGTGCAGACCTCAACTGTTATTTTGAGACTTTGTTGGAGGCCATGCAAGTTTCCTTAGACCACACGCCCGAACTGCTGCCAGTACTGAAAGAAGCAGGCGTGGTGGACAGCGGCGGAGCGGGACTGCTGAGTATCTTCAGAGGCATGAACGACGCCTTGAACGGCAACATCTCCCAAGAAGAGATAGAACCTCCAACAGCCGCGCCCGTACCTACCATCGAATTGAACAAATTCGACGAAAACAGCACCCTGGAATTTGGCTATTGCACTGAGTTCCTGCTCCGTCTGATGCGCTCTAAAGTGGATTTGAACACCTTTGACGAGAAGGTCATCATCGACTATCTCAATCAGGTGGGTGAATCGGTGGTGGCGTTCCGCGAGGGTACTATTGTCAAGGTACATGTACACACCTTCACTCCAGGCGAGATTCTCAACGAGATGCAGAAGTACGGCGAGTTTCTGACTCTCAAGATTGAAAACATGGCGCTACAGCACCATCAGTCGACCAACAGCAACAACGCCTCGTTTAAGACACCACCTAAAAAATACGGCATCGTCACAGTGGCCTCGGGCGAAGGTCTCGTCAACGCCTTCAAAGGGATTGGAGCCGACGAAGTGATTGCTGGTGGACAGACCATGAACCCCTCGACACAGAACTTCTTGGATGCTTTCGCCAAAATCAATGCCCAACACATCTTGGTTTTCCCCAACAACAAGAACATCAAAATGGCTGCTGACCAGGCTGCAGAGCTTTACAAAGATGCCGACATTCGAGTGATGCCCTCAACCTCAATCGGTGAAGGCTACTACGGTATAGGTTCCATTGACAGGGACAACCCCAACGTGGAAGAAGTCGTCGCCAGCGTTATAGAAATCATGCAAAACGTGGTCACCGGTATGGTCAGCACCGCCATCCGCGATGCCGAAGGCGACGCGGTGAGCGTCCACACCGGCGACTATGTAGGATACAGCGGCAAGCGCCTTCTCTCCGATAGCCCTACTCGTTCCACCGCGACAATCGAACTCTGCGAACGAATTGGTGCTGCCCAACGCGACGTTATGCTGGTCTTTTTCGGCAAAGATGTACCTCAAGACGAGGCTGAACAGCTCGTTAACGACCTGCAAGCCCGATACAATAGCCTTGAAATCATGTTGAACAACGGTGCTCAGCCCGTTTACGATTATATTATTGTCTGTATTTAACCCTAATTCACCATGCTTACTTTCTTTAGTGACACCGACTGCGACATCACCCCCAAGGAGTGTGCCGAATATGGAATCAAACTGATTAGTATGCCTTATACTGTAGGAGAGCAAGTGATTTATCCCTACATTGATTTCGACGAATTTGACTCACACAAGTTTTATGATATGCTGCGTGCAGGCACCATGCCTACCACCAGCGCAATGAGCGAAGAAGCATACACCCAATACTTTGAGCCTGAGTTTGCAGCCGGCAACGACATTCTATACGCCCACTTCTCTTCAGGCACCTCCAACACCTTCACCATCATGAACCAAGCACTGGAGAAGCTGAAAGCGAAATATCCAGAGCGCAAATTTTACGAAGTTGACACATTGGGCATCAGCGCCTTGTGCTACAATATCGTCCTTGAGGTGGCTGACCTGCTGAAGGCCGGCAAGACTCCCGAGGAGATTGTGGAATGGGCTAAGGTGGAAGTGCCTAAGTTCCCGATGTACTTCTTTGCCGACGACCTGAAGTTTTTCCGTCGCAGCGGACGTGTCAGCGGACTGGCTGCCACCATGGGTGGATTTATCGGCATCCGTCCTATCATTCACCTCAACAACGAGGGCAAGATGGTGAGCATCGGCAAGGAGACGGGTCGCGCCAAAACCATCGCCCGCTTGGTACAATACGTCGAGGAACTTGGCGAGGACGTGAAGGCCCACCGTGTGGTGATAGGCCACTCGGACTGTCCAGACATTGCTGCTGAAGCCGAACGCCAGCTGAAGGAGAAGTTCGGTCAGGATCTCAACGTGCTGACCACCGTCGTCAATCCCACCATAGGTAGCCACTGCGGCCCCAACGGAATGGGCATCTGCTTCCACGCGAAACACAGATAACTATACAGACGAGATTAGCGACAACTGAATATCAGATAACTAAGCAACTCATGATAACTGTTGAACAAGTACTGAATAAAAAGCAACAGAAAGAATTCCTCGACTTTCCCTTGCGGCTTTACAAGGGAAACGCCTGTTACACGCCGCCGCTATATATGGACGAGAAGAAAATCTTCCGCAACGATTTCGTCTACAACGATATGTGCGACTCCGTCCACTACAACGCCTATAAGGATGGTGTGATGGCAGGCCGCATCACGGGCATCTTGCAACGCGCCTCCAACGAGAAGACCAAAAAGAAGCAAATCCGTTTCAGCCATTTCGATGTCATTGAGGACGAAGCGGTGGCACAGGCCTTACTGAAGACGGTGGAAGAATGGGCCGTCAATAAGGGAATGAACGAAGTGGTAGGTCCCTTAGGCTACTCCGACTTGGAACGTGAGGGGTTGCTCATCGAAGGTTTCGAATATCCCGCCACTTTCGAGGAGTCATACAACTATCCTTACTACCAGACCTTCATCGAGAACTATGGCTATAAGAAAGATGTCGACTGGACCGGCAGCCGTCTGCGCATTCCCAAGGACTATGACGGTGAAGTGGACAACCTGGCCGCTTTCGTCATGAAACGCTACAACCTGCATCTCGGTACAGCACGCAACACTCCCGATTTCATCAAGAAATACGCCGACGGCATCTTTGAACTGTTGGACAAGTCATACGACCTGCTCTACGGCACCGTACCCTTCACCGAAGGGATGAAGAAGATGATGATTGACAACTTCCGCCTCGTCATCGACGTGAAAAATGTCGCCGTTATCCTCGACGAGAACGATAAGATGATTTGCTTTGGGCTGGCTTTCCCAGCTATTGCTGATGCTGTGCGTCCCTCTGGCGGTAAGCTGACACCTTCTACATTAATTAGACTGCTGAAGGCCTTAAGGCATCCCCGTGTCATCGACCTCTGCCTCATTGGGGTGGAGCCCGAGTGGCTCAATCGCGGCGTGAGTGTTATCGTCTCAGCCGGACTAATGAAGATGCTGAAAGACGTTGACTATGCCGAAACCAACACTAATTTAGAGGAAAATTACGCTATTCAGAACCAATGGAAGCGGTTTGACGAACAAAAAATCAAACGCAGACGTTGCTATGTTAAACAGTTGGGATTATGATTAAGATATTGATAGATTGCTTTGGAGGCGATCACAGCCCAGAGGCAAATGTAGACGGTGCAATAGCGGCTCTCGGCAAAATGCCAGACCTTCACCTCATCCTAACAGGTGACGAAACCACTTTACAGAACTACCTACAAGGAAAGACCTATGATACACAGCGTTTGGAAATCGTACACGCTCCTGAGATAATAGGCTGCGAAGAACGCCCCATTGACGTCATCCGTCTGAAAAAGGAGAGTTCAATGATAAAAGCCATCAGGCTACTGCGCGACAGTGATGACATCAATGCCATGATGACTACGGGTTCTACAGGAGCCCTTGTGGCAGCAGCTCTCACCCGCATCGGTCGTGTAAAGGGGGTTATCCGTCCTGCCTTCTGCCCCATCCTACCCACAATGGACGGTGGCATCGTGGGAATCTGCGACAGCGGTGCTAACGTAGAGATTACTCCCGAGCATCTGCGGCAGTTTGCCATCATGTCGAGCCTCTACATGAAGTATGTCTACAATATCGAAAAACCACGTGTCGCGCTCCTCAACGTAGGAAAAGAAGCAGAAAAAGGTGATGAAATTCGGCAAAAGGCATACTTTTTGCTAAAAGAGACCCCTGAAATTCATTTTGTAGGCAACATGGAGAGCCGCGACCTGCTTTCAGGCAACTACGACGTGGTGGTCTGCGACGGTTTCTCAGGCAACGTGCTGGTGAAAACCACCGAGGGAACTGCCCTCGAGCTGCTGAAAAAGCTGAAGAAGGACATCTATTCAAGGCCGATTTATAAATTAGGTGCGTTACTGATGAAACGGATGTTTATGGAGGAGAAGGAGTTTATGAACTATCAGAACTACGGCGGCAGCGTCCTTTTGGGTACCTCAAAAACGGTGGTAAAGGGTCATGGATCAAGCAAAGCCACCGCTGTGGAGAAGTGCATCGAGCAAGCCTACAGGATGGAGACTAGTTCTTTGTCTTCCAAGATGGAAGAGATAATAATGAAATACGAACACTATGAATATTAAAACACTATGTACGAAGTAGTAAAAACCACACTTGCGCGTCAGTTGCGCATCGACCCGGAGCGGGTCACCCTCGATGCCCAAATTAAGAGAGACCTCGGTGCCGATTCTGTCGACATCCTTCAACTGCTCATGCGTCTTGAAGACGACTACGGCATCATCATTCCGGATGAATCCCTCGCCAAGTTTGAAACCGTCAACGATGTAGTCACCTATTTAGACAACCTACCAAAATGAAACACCTTACATTAATTATCATTGCTTTACTATTTTCGGTTTCGGCTCTCGCACAACAGACTATCGAAGCTGATTTCACCCAAACTCGAGTAATGAAAGTATCGGGGAAAACCACTGAAAAGACAGGTCACCTCACATTTGACGGGAATGATCGGTTAGAAATGCTATACACCGACCCCGAAGATGAATATTTCATCATCGATGGAATGACTGTAAAAATCAATCTGGATGGGAAAAAGGCAGAGCTTGATGCCGAAAAGGTAAAAATGGTGCAATTACAACGTGCCACTCTGCTTAACTGTATATCGGGCAACTGGGAGCAGGCCGCACAAGACAACGAAGCAGACCTCACCGTAACCGAGGAAGATGGCGTCCGCACAGTCCTCATCAAGGCAAAAGGCAAAGTGCCAAGAGGGGGCTATGCCTTTGTAGAATTGACCTATCAGCTCTCGAACAATCAAATGACTAAAATGGTGTTGGAAGATGCCCTCGGCATAAAAAACACATACATAATCAACTAAATCTGAGCTTTAAAATCCACCTCTATGAAAAAGACTCTAACTTTGCTTCTCGTGATAGCTGCGATAAATTCCTTCGCCCAACCCAATCACTATATCACTTTTAACGGTACCGACCAGTATATGCTCATCCCTCACCACGAGGACTTTAACATCGCTGCTGACGCGAGTTTCACCGTCACGGGATGGGTACGCAACGAGACCTACACCTCTTATCCACGTTACGTCTGCAAACGCGATATGTCGGCACAGTCGGGTGATGAGCGTTCAGGGTACGAATTCTTTGGGACGGGTAGTGCAGGACAGTCCTTGGGATTGAACACACCCACCTCGACTTCTGGCCATGCGCTTTCGGTCTATACAGGCGTGACCGTACCAGCAGGCGAATGGATGCACTTCGCCCTCGTTGTAGACCGCCACAACAATGAAATTCGGATTTACCATAATGGCGAGACTAACAGCAACTGGACTGCTGCCGTAGGTAGCTGGGCTGTCAACAACACGCATAACTTGTTTATCGGAGCGGGCAACAACGGTGGACAGCCTGCTAACTATTGCAACGGCTCGTTTGGCAATGTACGTTTCTACAACAAAGGTCTAAGTGCAGAAGAAATCGGGGTCGATTTAAACAATAGCGATTTAGGAGACCTATCAACTGCAATGCAAAACAGCCTACTTGCTGCTTACGACTTCTCTACTGAAAACGTCAACAATAACCAACTGGCCGATCTTTCCGGCAATGGTCATCATGGTCATTTGATGAACTTCACCTTCGGTGATGCCGAAATCCTGAACGTCACCTTGACTCAAGACACACGAAAGACGGGACGCAGCAACGAGAACGATGTACTGCTGAAAGCAGCCGTGGCTTTCGGTGGCAACAATGCCGTAGTTGGACTTCAATCCATGACTTTGAATCTTGAGGGAACAACAGATTTGAATGATATTGAGGAAATTAAAGTATATTCCACTGGTTCAGTCAACAACTTCGACGAGCGTCATCCTCAGAATGCCACTTTGCTGGGAAATGTCGCCCCTATATCAGGCGATATGACCTGCAACCTGCAAGGCAATCTCGTATCAGGCACCAACTACCTCTGGATTGTGGCACATGTGGCTAATGATGCTATAGAAGGTAACTTTATCGATGCTTCATTAAAGGCAATCACGACAACGGAAGAGACGTATGAACTCACCAATCCTTCTCCTGTCGGCAACCGTGAAATCATTCTGGCCCACACCTTGCTGTTGCAACCTGGTGACTACAATTCCACCAACTACCGCATTCCAGCTGTCATTACAGCGAAGGATGGAAGCATAGTAGCAATGACTGACAAGCGCAAATACAACGAAGGCGACCTGCCTGAGGACATCGATATCGTTTGCAACCGTAGCACCGACGGCGGACACACATGGAGCGAGCCATATACTATTGCCTTGGGTACGGGAGTTAATCATGGCTTTGGCGACTGCGCAGTGGCTTGGAGCAACGATGAGAACGGACTGATTGCAGGCTTCGTGGGCGGTCCTGGCTTATGGTATTCCACTCCTTCGAATCCTATTCGCACCTATATATGTAAGAGTTACGACAACGGACAAACATGGACGGAGCCCGAGGACATCACCCACTTCATTTTTGGTGACGATTGCATCTATGAAGAGCAGCGCACATGGCGTGCCTCGTTCTTCGGCTCTGGTAATGGATTGCGTACTTCCACAGGGCGCCTCATGTTTGTGGCTGCCATCCGCGAGACTACGGCGCAGTCGCTATGCAACCACGCAGTCTATTCAGATGACAATGGACTAACTTGGCATGTATCTGGTCGTGCTTCCACTTCAGGCGACGAAGCAAAAGTTACAGAACTGGCCGATGGGCGCATCCTAATGAGCATCCGCCATGCGGGCAATCGTTGGTACAATATCTCCGAGGATGGGGGCGAGACTTGGCAACCCACCACTTCCACTTGGTATGACATCACTGCACCCGCTTGCAATGGAGACATGATACGCTATACTTCCGAAAACCAAGGACACGACAAGAACCGCTTGTTGCATTCTGTACCTTACGGCAACTCCCGCACAGATGTAACGGTTTATGTAAGTTACGACGAAGGTGAGACCTGGCCTGTGAAGAAGTGCATCGTGCCTTACAGCTCGGCCTATTCTTCACTCTGCATTTTACCTGACGGTACTATCGGACTTTACGTCGAGGATGCCTACGCAGGTGCCTCAGGCTACTCCACCGTATTCTACAACTTCAGCCTTGAATGGCTCACTGACGGCAGCGACACCTTCGACCCGACCTCAACGGGAGAAAACCTCATCCCCACAGAAACGCTGGAAATCTTTCCCGTACCTGCATCCAGCTTCATTGCTATCAAAACGAGCGAAATCAAGTATGTGAGCGTATTCGACATTACTGGCCGGCTTATTAAGAGCCAGGCCAACACTATGGACACACAAGTGATTGTTGACATTTCTGAGCTTGCAAACGGAGTGTATCTCGTCGAGACTGTAAACGGAAAGGGACAGCGTCAACAAGGACGTTTCGTCAAATGAGAAACCAGATAATAAGAAAGAAAGGGCGGCCTGAAGGTCGCCCTTTCTTCGTTGCATCATATTAAACTTCTATTGTTAAAGTCTAATGAGTTTAATGCCGACAGTCACCATAAACATATTCTGTTTGGTCTTGTCAATGTTGCTGAAATCAAAGGTTTGGCCAAGAGAGGTGTTGTTCAAGGTCTTGAACACCTTGCTGAGACCGAAGTTGTAGTTAATGTCAAGTGTAAGGAAACCCAGCACATCAGCCCCAAGGCCAGCTTGCACACCCCAAGCAATTGTTTTGGGGTCAAAGTCCTCATCCGTAGTGTTGTCTTCGATATTGTTATCTACACCATTAATGGAATAGGTCTTGTCATACAAAGTCTTTGAACTCAAGACAAAATTGGCAGTAGGACCTACCTGAGCACGCAAAGAGACCACTCCAAGGTCAAGAAACTCGTATCCAATCAGAACAGGAACTTGAAGGTTCATCGTGTTCAAAGTAATGTTCGTTTGGGCACCCGTAGGCAGGTTAAACAGGTTGTCGGTGCCCGTGCCCGTAACGGTTACATCAAATATATTCGATGTCTTGAAATACAAAACCTCAGGCTGGACATAGAAGTGACCGATGTTGACCCGACCAAACAGACCAACAGTGAAATGATTCGAAAAGTCAGCTTTGATAGCATCCTTGTGGGTGGAAAGTCTTGCAGTCTGATAACCGACTTTGGCGCCAATGGCGAGACCGAGATTATCCCCGGCGAAAGCTACGCTACCCATCATGAGCAGGGTGGCCATGAGTAAAAACGTTTTTTTCATAGTAATTGAGATTTAATGATTAGAATGATTTATTTGGTGCAAAGGTAGAAATCATTTTTGAATTAAGAGCCATTATCATCAAAATAAATTCATTTTGCCATCCCAGACAGTTCCAAAAAAGCCCGGCGAAATCTCGTCGGGCTTTCATTATCAAACTACTAAAACTATGAAAACTATTCTACGTTTTACTTAGCCTCTTTGACCAACTGAATCAACACTCGTCTGTCGTATTCAGTCGGATCAAGAATCTTCACACCTCCGATGGGGTCGATTTCGATTTGTTCAGCAGGGACACCCAATTCAAGGAGTTCAATCTTAATCTTGTTGCAACGATTCTCCGACAAGGTCTGGTTATAGGCTGGAGTAGCAGTGGCGCTGTCGCATGAACCCGTCAAACGAAGCTTGTAACCATTCTCCTTGGCAACCTTAGCAATCTCACGCAGATTGACGATGTCTCTTCTCGACATCAACTGATAGGAGTCACGATGGAAGAAGATGGAGAAGGGATAGCTGAGAATCTCTTCTTGGCAAGGTACCGGTACCGGGACGAAAGTAGGAACGGTATCGTGAACATAAACCGTATCGCCAGGGAAGAGAGGCAACAACTTCTTGATGGAGTCCAACTCGGCACAGCAGTCAATGGGCAGGTCATACTCTCTGGTAAAGTAGTAAATGAGACCCAATGAAGCTGTATACATATTGTCGAAACGCTTTGGTCTGATATTGTATTCCTCGGTAAACTCATAAGTCCATGAGTCAAGTGTCCATCTTTGGAACGTCCAGTTGAGGTCAAGGTTGATGTCGAAGTGTTTGCTGATACGGAAGTTGTTGGTCAAGCCAGCGCCACAAGTCAGTTCGAAATTGTAACCTACCGGTCTTTCTGGATGCTCTTTCTTGGCTTTGGCACCATCAATCAATGACTTGATAGCGAAGAAGTCTTTTGACACAAAACCACCGCCACCGCCTACATACAGCACTGGAGTCCAAATTCTTTTGGGATTATAATACCCTTGGAAGAAATCAATAGGGCTGAACAAAAAATCGGCTTGCAGTCTGTGATAACGCATCGAAGTCCTGTAGATCTCAGCGCCGTGAGACGACTCCACCATAGTAGGTTCATCACCATAAAGCCACTGGATATGCTCTAAGCCAATGTGTCTACCGTTGATATAGCTATTGATTCTGGTATTGCTATAACCCAATCTGACACCGACTTTGTGATTAATCCACTTACCAAGGAAAACATTGAAACCTATAGTAGGCTTACCAAATTCAACCTTGGTATAGCTATTATCGAACCACCCTTCGGGAGTCCTCATACTACCTTGCCACCAGTTGCAAGTAGCACTGCCTGAAATATACCAGTTTTTCCAGGCCTTGGTCGTCAAGTAGCGAACAGAATCAACATGTCCGTCAGCCATCACAGAGCCTGTCATTGCCAACAATGCGATAATTGTGATAAATGTTTTTTTCATTGCTTTATTACCAATTTGTTATTGTCTAAAGGGTATAATTGAACTGCAAAAATAGATATTTTTTTCATACGAAAACATCCTTTTTAAAAAAAAGTCGTTTTTCACCCCAATTAATGTTCCGAAAGTCGCTCCAAAGTGTTCCCGACAAGCTTCCTTACGTAGGGATGATAATCGTTGGCAAATTTTTCAGTGACGCGATTAGCAATGGCAACGCAAATGGTTAAACAGTTATGTCCCATCATTTTACCAAGTCCATAAAGTGCAGACGATTCCATCTCATAGTTGCAAATTCGCCAACCATTATAATTGAAAGTTTCAATTTTTCGATTAATCTCGGGATGAGCCAAAGGCATCCTCAAAGTTCGGCCTTGTGGCCCATAGAAACCTGGAGCCGTAGCGGTCACTCCTTTGTAATAGCCCTGTGCCAGACGGTCAAACAGTTCCTTCGAGCCTTCCACGACGTATGGCAACGGCAAGTCTTTAGGATAATCCATCTGCTCAATGAAAGCATCTCGCATGGCGATTTCGTTCACTTCCTTGTTCTTTTGATAGAAGTAAATCAAACCGTCCAGACCAAGGGCATAACGGGTGGCCACAAAACTATTCTCCACCTCGATGTCGGGCTGCAAAGCTCCACAGGTGCCGATGCGGATAAGGTTCAAAGCGTGATGCTTCTCTTTGGGCATTCTCGTCTTCAGATCGATATTGGCTAACGCATCAAGTTCATTCATTACGATGTCAAGATTGTCGGTGCCCATACCCGTGGATAACGCAGTGATACGTTTACCATGGTAATAGCCGGTACGGGTAACGAGTTCGCGATTTTGACTCTCCACTTCAATCTTGTCAAAGAAAGTGGCGATTTCAACGGCGCGCCCCGGGTCGCCCACTAAGATAATATCATCAGCGATTTCTTCGGGATGCAAGTTCAAATGGTATATCGCCCCTTCATTGTTGAGAATAAGCTGCGACGCAGGAATAGGTTGTGTCATATTCGTTTGATTTTGAGGCTGCAAAGATAATGTTTTTTTTCCTATTTTTGCACAAACTATATCATCATGAACGACATCATCATAAAAAACATCTCCATCGGCGATGAATTACTTATAGGACAGGTAATTAACACTAATGCAGCCTGGTTAGGCAACCGCCTCACGGACGCCGGATTTCGTTTGGATTCCGTCTTAACCATTGGTGATTCGGAGCAAGCCATTATGGATGCACTAGAGAACTGCATGGATGCAGACTTGGTACTGGTGACAGGAGGTCTTGGCCCAACTGCAGACGATATCACCAAACCCACCGTCTGCAAATTCTTTGGAACCGAGTTGGAGTTTTGTCAGGCGGCTTACGACAATATCATTTCCTTATTCAAGCGCAGAGGTTTCCTGATGAGTGAACGAAACCGAGGTCAAGCTTTTTTGCCAAAGTCGGGTCAGTATGTGCCTAACACCTACGGCACAGCACCTTGCATGTGGCTTGAGAAGAAAGGGGTTGTCTTTGCCTTCATGCCTGGGGTACCCTACGAGATGAAAGGCATTTTCAATGACGAGTTGCTGCCTCGCATCAAGGAACGGTTCCACCAAGTACCTTACGAAAAACGCGTCATTATGACAACCGGCATCGGTGAATCGTTTCTGGCCGACACCATCAAAGACTGGGAAGACAGTCTGCCCGATTTCCTGTCACTGGCTTATCTACCTCAATATGGTATGGTGCGTTTACGTCTGAGTGGCAGACATGAAGACGCTGCATTATTACACGACACTTTGAATCAAAAAATCGCAGCATTGGTGAAACTGATTCCTGAGTACATCTTCGCTATGGAAGACAAACCCATCGAACACGTCGTGTTTGACCTATTAAAGGAAAAGGGACTGTCTTTCGCGTCAGCAGAGAGTTGCACTGGAGGCAACATCGCCCATGTCATCACCCTAATTCCAGGCAGCTCTGAAGTTTTCAGAGGTACAGCCGTCACTTATGCTACACCCACAAAAACGAAAGTACTTGGAGTTCCTGCTGAAGTCATTGAACAACATACTGTCGTAAGTCAACCCGTAGTGGAATATATGGCACAAGGTGTCCGCGAACTGATGGAAACAGATTTCGGAGTAGCCACAACGGGTGTGGCAGGACCAAGTGGCGGCTCAGAAGAAACGCCTGTCGGTACCGTTTGGATTGGCGTATCCTCTCCAAAAGGCGTAGTCTCAAAGTGCTTCAATTTTGGCAAAGACAGAGAAAATGTCATCAACCGCGCAACCATCATGTCTTATGAGATGCTCCGGAAAGAAATTTTGTCTTACACAGAAAACGCAGAATTATGAGAAGTTTAATCCCCCTCCTCGCCTTTTGCCTTGTGATGGCCTCGTGTCACGAAAAAGAACCTGCCTACAAGGCCAGACTCGACATCAAGCCAGAAACCTATGACCTACAGTTCGAGCGTTATGAGGACGTGCTTTTCAATCTCGACACCGCTGATTTTCAGCAGGAACTCATGCGGGTTCAAAACGATTACCGCGTATTTCTCGGTGGCGACCTCAACAATCCCAATGCCGTGAAATATCTGAAGGACTTTGCCACCGACCCTTTTTGCATGAATTTATATTATAAGGTGAAAAATGCCTTTCCCGATTTGAAGGAAGTGGAGCCAATGGTGGAAGACGTGCTAGCCCGCTTCCATCACTACTATCCCGACATCGAGTTACCCCAAAAAGCATATACTTGCATTACAGGCATTAATTACGACGAGCCTCCGATACAGGTCATCGACAACCATCTGGTGATTTCCTTGGACTGGTATCTCAACCGCGACGAGGTCTACGACCAAATCGGGATGCCTAAATATTTTCAGGTGCGCACCTCTCCAGTAACAATAGCTAAGGATGTCGCCAACCGCCTCTATATGTACTACCTGTATGAATGGCGCAAGCAGGGACAAATTGTCGGTGAGATGGTGTTTTACGGACGTTTGAACTATTTCATCGAAGCCCTTTGCCCCGCTATGCCTGACAGCATCTTGCTGGGTTATTCCTCCTCTCAATGGCATTGGGCGGTAGAGAATGAAGGACAAGTGTGGGCCGATATCGTGGGCAGTCGCCGTTTATACGATGCAGGCTTGGATGCCTACATGATGTATTTTGGCGACGGGCCATTCACCCAAGCCTACAGCAATGAAGCTCCCTCACGACTCGGGGAGTTCTTCGGGCTGAACATCGTCCGCTCCTACGCTTCTATCCACGATACTCCCCTTCAAGAGCTGATGCGGCGCAAGGACTTGCAGAACATCTTCCAAGATTCAGGGTATAAGCCGAGGAAATAGTTGTCAGTTGATAGTTTTTGGTTAAAAACAGGATTTTTTTATATTATTGCTTTTCAATAGTATATCCGACAGCAAACGACAACAAACGACTACTGTCGACAACAAACGTTTAATCAACGGATAATTCTTGACACAGTTTGCATCTTTGCGGCATAATTCATCAAAACCCTACAATTATGCTAGTAAAGACATTCGGATGCGCCTTATTCGGTATTGACGCCATCACCGTCACCATTGAGGTGAACATTGACAAAGGTATGCCCAATTATTTCACCGTCGGTCTACCCGACAGTGCCATCAAGGAAAGCCAGCAACGTATTGAAGCCGCCATTGGAAACCTCGGCTATAGCTATCCTCACAAAAGGATTGTCGTCAACTTGGCTCCAGCTGATATCCGCAAGGAGGGCTCGGCTTACGACTTGCCCATCGCCATTGGCATCCTGTCAGCTTTGGAACAGATGAACAGCGACCTATTGGATCAGTTCGTCATCATGGGGGAACTTTCGTTAGACGGCACCGTCAACCCCATCAAAGGCAGTCTGCCCATCGCCATTAAAGCCAAGCATGACGGCTTCAGGGGACTTATCATTCCCAAAGAGAACGCACGCGAGGCAGCTGTGGTAGAAGGCCTTGCTGTGTACGGCGTTTCTAATATGAGCGAGGTTATCTCCATCCTTAACGGCGAAACTGAGATACAGCCTGTTCAAGCCGTAGTTGCAGAGGAAGATGACAACAACTTTTTCGGCGTGGATTTCAGCGATGTGAAAGGTCAGGAGAACATCAAACGAGCCTTGGAGATTGCAGCGGCAGGCGGACACAACGTAATATTGATTGGACCTCCCGGCAGCGGCAAGACCATGTTGGCCAAACGAATGCCCACCATCCTCCCTCCCCTCACGATGGCTGAGGCTCTTGAGACCACCAAAATTCATTCGGTAGCGGGGTTGGTAAGCAGCCACACCTCTCTCATCTGGAAACGGCCTTTCCGTAGTCCTCACCACACCATCAGCGATGCAGGACTTGTAGGCGGCGGCACCTATCCACAACCAGGCGAGATTTCGTTGGCCCACAACGGCGTACTCTTCCTCGATGAATTGCCAGAGTTTAAACGCACAGCTCTTGAGGTTATGCGTCAGCCAATGGAAGAACGTACCGTCACCATCTCGCGAGCCAAAATGACCGTAGACTTCCCAGCCAACTTCATGATGGTAGCCTCGATGAACCCTTGTCCTTGCGGTTACTACAATCATCCTGACAGACAATGCACCTGCAAACCCGGAATGGTACAGCAATACCTCAACCGAATCAGCGGGCCCTTAATGGACCGCATCGACCTACACGTGGAGGTTGTACCTGTTGCCTATAAGGATCTGGCATCAAGAAGCGGTGGAGAGTCAAGTGCAACGGTACGCGAGCGAGTCATCAAGGCGAGGAAGATACAAGAGCAACGCTATGCCGAATTCCCCACCATCCACGCCAATGCGCAGATGAACTCCCAACTCATCCAAAAATACTGCGAACTCAACGAACCTTGCCGCAACCTGCTGAAAAATGCAATGAACCGTCTCGGCCTCTCAGCCCGCGCCTACGATAGAATCCTAAAAGTATCTCGCACCATCGCCGACCTCGATGGAAGCGAGAACATTCAGCCAGGACATCTCGCCGAAGCTATTAATTATAGGAGTCTGGACAGAGACAGTTGGGGGAGTTGAGTCACTCTTTTCTGTTCCGGCCAAATAATGCCCCAATCCATTGCCGATTAAGCCGTGAGGTATTCTATCGCTTGATGAGTTTCGGGCATTCGGCCTCAGAGGCGTAGGTATGGCTCCAGTCAAACCAATGCCAACCACGATGATATCAAGTTTGCGTTTGTTGGCTGGATTAATGAGAATGCCGACTAGGATTTTCTTTGAAATGGAGTGATTTTGCGGAGATTCACACTATTCCAGGATTTGGGCTGTGTGGTTCTTGGTGTCCACCTTTCCGATGGCATCGATAATAATACCGTTTTCGTCGATGACATAAGTAGTACGCAATGTGCCTTCAGTCACCTTGCCATACATCTTTTTCTCGCCCCAAGCCTCGTATGATTTCAAAATAGTGAGGTCGGTATCAGCAATAAGATGGAATGGCAGTTGATATTTTGCGATAAAATTCTGGTGCGACTTAGTGCTGTCGCGGCTGACCCCCAGCACGTTATAGCCTAATGAGAGGAAGCGATTATAGTTGTCACGCAGGTCGCAGGCTTCAGCGGTGCAGCCCGGGGTGCTGTCCTTGGGATAGAAGTAAAGCACCAACTTCTTCCCTGCGAAGTCGGTAAGTTTTACGGTATTGCCGTTTTCGTCCTTGCCCTCAAAGTAAGGGGCTCTTGTTCCTTTTTGCAGCATAATCGTTCAGTTTGTTCAGGGTGCAAAGATACTTGTTTTTCTGTTTGCTGTCATGAAATTGTTATGTTAAAACCCAAACGCAGGTTCAAATAACAAGTGCAAAAAGTTACTCACTTACTCACTTACTCACTTTTGACATTAAGGTTTTTCGATGTTGAAACGACAGGTAACATCATTAAAAAATTAATTTTATTATTATTATAATATTATTATAATAATATTATAATAATAATAAATTTTTCTTGTCACAAGTTTGCAAAATTTAATGTCCGAAGTGAGTAACTGAGTAACTGAGTAAGTTCGACGCAAAACGCGCCGAAAACGGACATCGTAGAACCTCGACAGTTTGGTGCCGCCAAACTGGGAGTTCGCCACAAGCAAACTGGGAGTTTGGTACCGCCAAAGTAACTATTAGTGCAAAAGAGTTACTGCATCCGAACACCATAAGTGCTTCTGCCTTTTCGAACTTCTATGTTGAACTTAGCCCAGATGCCCCACCCCAAGGACTGTGGGGGCACTTGGGACAATATGGGGTGTCAAACCTATATCAGAATAAAACATCCTGCTTCAGCATCGCCTCGCAGCCTTCGACGAGGTCGCGATAGGTGGTCTCAAAATCGCCCGTGTACCAAGGATCGGCAACATCACGGGTATAGCCAGCATACGACATCATTAGGCGAACCTTTCCATCAGGGTCGGTGGGGATGATACGACGCAGCCAACGAAGGTTGGACGCATCCATGCAAATGATGCGGTCGAAACGATGGTAATCGGCTTGGGTAATCTGGCGGGCACTCTTGGAGGCATCGTAGGAAATTCCGTGATGCTCAAGGCAATGCTTGGCGTAAGGATAGATAGGGTTGCCTATCTCCTCGGTGGATACTGCAGCTGACTCGATATAGTAGCGGGCCTCAAGCCCCTTGAATTTCACCATTGCCTTGAGGATAAACTCCGCCATAGGGCTGCGGCAAATGTTCCCGTGACAGACAAAAAGAATTTTCGTTGGTTTCATACCATACCTTATTATGATTTCTTCGCCTCACTTCATACAAGCCACATAAAGATTTGCAAAAATAGGCATTTTAGGTGTGCCTACAAAACTTTTCGTATTTTTGCGGCGCAATGCTGAAATACGACTCATATTATTTCCAATGTCCGCAATGCCAGGCTTGGCTCGAAGGTCGCCATTTAAAAGCCGAGTTGGTCAACCAGTCCATCTTGTATTCCGACGGCAAGGTGCTGAACGACAACCTCATCACTACACGGCAGAAGATGATACTGTGTCCCTCTTGCGGTCATATTTTCTGGGTCGAAAACCCCGTAGAACCGCTCATCACCTTCGAGAAGCCCAATGCTGAGGTGTATTCATGGAACACATGGCGTTTTTTCGGCATCAGTTTCTCCGACAACAAAGGCAGAATGGCTCTCATCAACCATTACAAGACATTCCTGAAGAAGAGCCACTACGATCACAAGAAGGAAATCTATCTGCGCCGCTTCCTGTGGTGGGCCTACAACGACCTGCACCGCAACCACCAGCACATACGCCTGAAATACTACCTCAACGGCTTCATGAGCTTCGGCGTTTGGAACAACAACCGCCGACTCATCATGGAAGGACAACGGCTTTTCCTCAAAAACCAGAAGGACTTCAACGACAACCTGAAGCGACTGCTGGCCTTGTTGGAGAGGCACCCCGAAGAGCAAATTGACCTCGAACTGCCTGAAATCTACCGCGAATTGCGTCAGTTCGACAAGACCAAAGAACTATTGGAACAAACAGGCAGCCGCACCCATTTCACCAATGAGATGTTACGCCACTCGAAGTGGAAAGACTCGAGGGTGTTCATGGTGACGGGGTAGTTTACAGTCCATTAATGATTTCCTCAAAGCTGCGGTCATCTTCCAATCCGTTCATCTTCTCCTGCTTGATACGCGACTTGCGTCGGGCGTAGCTGTTGGTCTGCAGGTTCATTAGTATCGAGATGACTTGGTTGCTGAAGCCCTGCTTGGTGAGGCAGCAGATTTGCAGGTCGCTCTTCGTAAGGGTGGGATATTTCGCCATCAGCCGTTGCGTGAAGTTACCGTACACTTTGTCAATAAGCTCCACAAAGTCGTCCCACTCGCTTTCTTTCAAGTCGAAGTCCAAAGTGCTTGCCGTGATTTGCTCTGTGAGAGCAAGGGCGGTCACATACACCTTGTTTTTCTTCAACGCTGTCTCCATCTGGTTCTTCATTTCCTCTTCCTTCAGGCGTTGGCTCAGGGTCTTCTGCCGCAACAATAGCAAGACAACGGCAAGGGCCAGCAACAAACCTCCAACGATAAGATAGAGGTAAAGGCTCTTCAGCTTCTGCTCAGCCTGCAAAGTGTTTTTCTGCATTTGTAGGTCATAGTCCAACTTGATTCGCTGCACTTGCTCGCTGCGTTGCTCCTCATTGGTCTGCATCAGGTTTTCGTTGAAAAGATTCTGGCATTCGAGCGCTTGCTCATAGTCGCCGGCAAACTGATGGATGAACGCCAAGCTCTGATAGGCTGACATTCGGGTACCCGCCTTGCGGCTCTTGGTGGCTTCACTAAGGTGAAACAAAGCAAGGCTGTCCTGCTCCAGATAATAATAGGAAAGACCCAGGGTCAGGTGGCAGATGTCGGCATCGGATCCGCCCGCGAGGGCTTGGGTAACGCGGGCAATAGCTTGTTCGTAGTCTTCCTTCACCAAAAGCACATCGCGGCTCGATTCAAGGAGGATATCGTTTCTCATCGCTTCGTCGTTCAGGGCTTCGGCAATAGAGAGAGCCTCATCGTAATGCTTTTGGGCTGCGTCAATATCGCCTAACGAGGCTGTTGCTCGACCGCAGTTACGCAAGGCTCCCATTAATAATAAGGAGTCGTTGAGTTCCTGAAACAGGAGTGCAGCATCCGTATGTAGCGGCAGTGCTTCCGCAAAGAGACCATGCTTCCAATAACGGGTACCGAGATCATCCTCAATTTGTCCCTTCAACCTTTTCGCCCCAGGTCGCTCCAAATCACAACGGCTGACAGCCAGCAAGGCCCTGTTGAACGACTCAGTAGCCTCCTCCGACTGCTTGTTGGCCAGTTGCTCGCGACCTTCCTGCCAATGCGTCTCAGCCTCTTTCAGCCAGCGCGCCTCCTGCCGGCAAGCGGGAAGGCTTGCCAGCAAGAGGAACGCCCATAATATACATCGGGGTCTCATTGCTTTACAAATTTGACAGTCTTTTCGTTCACCGTGATGAAATACATTCCCGCTTTCAGATTGGCAATATCAATCCGCTGCGTTTCATCTGTAATTATGCCTTGCTGCAAGGTTTGACCCATCACATTGATGATGCGATATGTGGGTTGTAGAGACGCAATGCCTTGCGTCTCAATAATGAGAACGTTGTTGGCAGGATTGGGATAGACATCAAAACCACATTTTGTCTCTTCATCTATGCCATAGTGTAATTCAGCGAATATTGCGTCGCAATCATCCCTGCTAATTTGGTAGACCAATCCGCCTTCCACCCAATAACAGCGTAATCCTTCCACCCGGTATCCCTTGCCTTGATTCATCAGCCTTTCAGGGAAAAAGCTGGTAAGATGACCTATACCGCAAACAATCCTGCCACAATAATATCCATTAGCGTCACTCACACGCAACGTCTTGAAAGGCTTTCCCCAATAGTCTAAAGTCTCCACCGTGTCCACATGAAGGATAAGGTTCTCGCCTCCCACTTTGATTTCCCATTCGTCACCCGTCCTGGCTGTGAGATTATAAAGTGTAGTGAACTCCTCCAGATCCTTGTTCCACCAATAAACGATACCGTTTTCCTCGTAGACGTATTCGTGAGACACCTCGGTAGGTCCTTCCTTATCATATTGCGTATTGCTGCGCACGATAACTTTGGGGCGTTTGCCGCTTATGGTAGTGTCGCCTGTGCATTGCAAATGCTGGTAGGTGATGGTGCCGTCGTCATTCAGGATTTCATAGTACCATTCGGCACCGTCAGGCAAGAATTGTTCCCTGGGGTTGTCTGTGACGAGATAGGTTATCTCTATCTTGCTGACATATGATTTATCTCTATATAGCATATCGTTTTGTTGCTTCAGATGGTCTTCATCGTAGAGATAAAACTCAGGTTGCCACACTCCAGTCACCCAGGCTTCACCATCCCATTTTTCAAAGGTGACCACGACAGGATAGCCCATCTCGTTCAATTCATAAACGGCACGATGAGCATCCACAAATGCATCGTCTTGCCATAGTTTGATTTCCGCAAGGGTGAGGCGACCGTACGGGTTGAAGTGATATTGCACCAGTTTTTGGTTCTCCCAAACACCGTTGTTTCGTTTTTGGGTCAGGATGCTTGTCCTGTGTCCTTGTCCATCGTAGCCGTATGTGACGAGGACGATGCTGTCGTTGTATTTTTCGGTTTCCGAGCTGAGCAAAAGGCTGTCTTCCGAGAAAGTGCAGGTTTCCCGGCTAAGGGTTAGCCATTCGCCAAAGGTCCCGTTGGTATAGCCATCGGTGGTGATGATGACTTGGTTTTCGTTGTATTCATAGGCTTTTTCCGAAGTGGTTTTTATAAACCGTTTTTCCGCTTGAAGCCGCCGCAACTCATCATAAGAATACGAAATGCTATCTACTAAAATCATCTCATCCTCATGATAGTTATCATAATACTGAGTATAAGCCACGAGCAGACCGTCTTCATAAGTGTAATTGTTTTGATAGGGGTCTGGCGTTGGGCTAAAATAAGTACTCCGTTCTTCAATGACATGATAATCCGCGTCATAATAGTAACTCATCCAATGTCCATATTCCAAGTGTGTTTCAACATAGCTCCTTTCCAACAAACCATTGGATTTGTATCTGAATCCAGCATCCATTTGGTCATAGTTGGCTCCATAAGGTTGGTTGGGGTTCAAATAAATGACAGCGCTGTCGGGCTGATAGAGGAAGCCGTAATAGTTGTCGGGTGGATTGCTTGCTTCAACTTCCACCATACCATAAAGCATTTTGCAGTTTTCGGGTTGCTGGAACACTTGAAAATTCTTCCAAATGCAGCCTTTGTTATCAAAATCTTGACCAACCACATAAATGTCGATGCTTGTAGACAGAAGTTTGCAGGCATAATTAAGTCGAAACATTTCCTGTCCATCCTTCATTATCGCATCGTACATCTGATCACGACTGAAATATGCATAATAATAGGTGTTTTCAAAAATGCAAAGGCTATGGATGTTCTCAAAATATGGACCGGCAGAATTGATTATTGCATTATCCAACCAAACGGCATCTACGTCAATATTGTTTTCTATCGTATAGTTGCCAATTGTATAAACATTACCATTTTCCACTGCTATTTGAGTTGCCTGTGAAGCCGTTATTTCAGCTTGCGAATTAATGGAATCTTGATCGAAAGTGTACAATAAATTTTGTTCTTCCCAAACCGCAGCTTTCTTTTTCCCGTCTATGACATAGCCACAGAAATATAGCATTCCAGTTTGTCTATCCACAGCAACATCATAGATGAAACTATTGTGAATGCCATCGCCCAACTGCCATTGGGGTATAAAGTTGGTCCCTTTCCAAACCATTGCCACAGTGACATCGTCTTCATTGGTATAATGCCCAACATAGTAAAGCGTGTCGTTTTGGCAATAGAGGTCGGTGATGCGGACACCTGTGAGGCCTTCTGTCGTGACATACAATTGGTTGTTTTTCCACACTTCCGTGTAAAGGATAGTGTTGCCATTTTTGACATTCACCATCCAATAGATGTTTCTACTGGAGTCGTATGAGATGGTAGTGGGAAGGGTGTGTAGGTTGTCTTTCTGAACTGAATAAAGTAGCTCATTGTTTTTGTAGAGAGCCGCTACATTTCGATTGTTTTCTTCAAAATAGCCCACCGAAAAAATGTCTTGGGCGTTGGTGTTCAAGGCCAAGATTAACAGCAATGTGATGGTAAATGTCTTTTTCATGGTATTAGGTTTTTAATTTTTCATTGTTTCACAAATTTCACCGTTTGTCCACCCACGCTGATGAAATACATTCCCGCTTTCAGATTGGCTATATCAATCCGCTGTGTTTCGTCGGTAACTGTGCCTTGTAGCAAAGTTTGACCCATTACATTGGTGATGCGATATGTGGCAGTTTGTAGAGACGCAAGGCATTGCGTCTCTATAATGAGAACGTTGTTTGCAGGATTGGGATAGACGTTGAGATGATTCTCGTTGTTATCCACCACATGGTGCAGTTCGCTATAGACGGCATCACAGTCCTCTTCACCATTATGATACAGAAGAGCATCTCCCACCCAATAGCATCGCAGTCCGTTTACGATATAATTGGCATTTCGGTTCATCAGTCTTTCAGGGAAGAAACTGGTCATATGGCCGTATCCCACTACTATATCACCATTGAAGATGTTCCCTGCATCGCTGACGTGCAGTACTCTGCGTGCTTCACCTTCGTATTCAAAGACACCCACACTGTCGACATGCACAATGATGTTTTCCATTCCCACCTTGATTTCCCATTCGTCGCCCGCTTCGGCATTAAGGTCATATAGTGTAGTAAACTCTTCCAAATCCTTGTTCCACCAATAAACAATGCCGTTTTCTTCGTAAACATATTCGTGGGTGACCTCGGAAATCTCATCCTTGTCGTACTGTGTGTTGCTGCGCACAATGATTTTCGGGCGTTGGTTGCCGACGGCGGTATCGCCTACACATTCCAAGTGCTGGTAGGTGATGCTGCCGTTTTCGTTTTGGATTTCGTAGTACCATTCGGAGCTGTCTTCAATGAACCGTTCAAAAACAACCATATCAAAAAGTTGGGCACAGTTTTCTGGTTGCTGGAGCACTTGAAAGTTCTTCCAAATACAACCTTTGTTGTCAAGAAGGCCAACCACATAGATGTCATCGGCGTTTTTGCATATTTTACTAGCACCCGCACTGCCGTTGAAGGGGAAGTGCATTACCGTATTCAAGTTGTTTTTGCACAAAAGATACTCCATTCCATGTGGGTAGGTCCAGCAATAATAGTAATCTCCATTGAATGCGCAAAGACAATTCACCATGACATCCGCATCAAAAGAACGAATTGTTTCACCGTTTCTCCAGATGGCAGGGAAGGAATAGATATCAAAACCTGTATCTAGGCTATAAGATCCGAGTGTAAAGACAGAGTCGTTGTCGATAGAAATTGTGTTTACGGAAGATCCTATTATATAATCTGAAGGCTCATACGTGTAAAGGATGCTATCGTTTCCCCATACCGTAGCGTTGGTGCTTTCATCTGTGACATAACCACAGAAATAGGGTACTCCTGTATTCGGGTTCACTTCGGCGTCGTAGATGAAGCTGGCGTGTTCGCCGTCACCCAGTTGCCAGTGCATAGTGAAATCAGTTCCTTTCCAGACGGCAGCCACCGTAATCCCTCCTTCATTTGTGTAACTTCCCACATAATACAGCGTGTCGTCGAGGCAATAAATGTCAATGATACGGACACCACTCATGCCTTGCGTTGACACATAAAGCAGGTCGTTTTTCCATACTTCAGTGTACTTGAAAGAGGTTCCTTGGTAAATATTAATCATCCAATAAATATTCTTGTTTGCGTCGCAGGCAATGGTTTTTGGAGTTGCATTCATGCCATCATGGGATACGGTATAAATGATTTCACCATTTCTGTATACGGCAGCCACCTTTTGGTCGTTTTGCACATAATAGCCTGTGGCAAAAATGTCATCAGCCTTTGCGGTTATGGCCAAGAACATCATCAATGTAATTGCGAATATCTTTTTCATGGTGTTAGGATTTTAATTTTTCATTGTTTCACAAATTTCACCGTTTGTCCACCCACGCTGATGAAATACATTCCCGCTTTCAGATTGGCTATATCAATCCGCTGTGTTTCGTCGGTAACTGTGCCTTGTAGCAAAGTTTGACCCATTACATTGGTGATGCGATATGTGGCAGTTTGTAGAGACGCAAGGCATTGCGTCTCTATAATGAGAACGTTGTTTGCAGGATTGGGATAGACGTTGAGATGATTCTCGTTGTTATCCACCACATGGTGCAGTTCGCTATAGACGGCATCACAGTCCTCTTCACCATTATGATACAGAAGAGCATCTCCCACCCAATAGCATCGCAGTCCGTTTACGATATAATTGGCATTTCGGTTCATCAGTCTTTCAGGGAAGAAACTGGTCATATGGCCGTATCCCACTACTATATCACCATTGAAGATGTTCCCTGCATCGCTGACGTGCAGTACTCTGCGTGCTTCACCTTCGTATTCAAAGACACCCACACTGTCGACATGCACAATGATGTTTTCCATTCCCACCTTGATTTCCCATTCGTCGCCCGCTTCGGCATTAAGGTCATATAGTGTAGTAAACTCTTCCAAATCCTTGTTCCACCAATAAACAATGCCGTTTTCTTCGTAAACATATTCGTGGGTGACCTCGGAAATCTCATCCTTGTCGTACTGTGTGTTGCTGCGCACAATGATTTTCGGGCGTTGGTTGCCGACGGCGGTATCGCCTACACATTCCAAGTGCTGGTAGGTGATGCTGCCGTCGTCGTTTTGGATTTCGTAGTACCATTCGGAGCCTTCAGGGATAGAGGAGGTAATTGTGGTTGTCATAGAGAACTCTATCTGGTTGATGTAGGAATCTCCATAGAAAAAGGTCGCCAGTAGGTTCTGTTGCCATTTCAACTCAGGCTCAAAAAACAGTGTTTGTCTCCAAAAATAGTCCCACACCCATTCGTCACCGCTTTTTTTGTAAAATGATACTGTGTAAGTCATATCTGTCATTGAGTATTCGTGGATTACCTTTTTGGTGATGTCCCAGTCATTTAGCGATTCCGACCATGTTCCATTTTGTTGTTCAATAATTTTACCGTATGCGTCGTAGAGATTAATGTGTATTGTATTATTCACCCATTCGCCATCGACGAGGTCCTGTTTGATTTCGGAGGCTAATTTACCATCTTCTGTATAGGAATAGACCTGTTTTTTGGTGAACCAGGTGTCGTAATTATGATTTACATCATCGTATTCCTCAATAAGAATCTCCTGCAATAAACCATTCTCATATTGGTAGTTGTATACACCTGATAGTTTTGTGAGGCCAGGGCATCCCCAAGAGATATAATAAAACATAGAATCTGTTTTTCCTTGGTCATCGTATGTGTAAGTCCAGATATGACAGATATTATTAGGAGAATAGCCCTGCTCTTTCCTAATCAATTGCCCCTCATCATTATAATAATAGAATTGATAGTCTCGGTCATAGTTTCCAAAAGTGGCTTCAAATTCTTGAAAAAGTTCCATTTGAATCAATCCATTTTCAAACTCAAGCACCTGATCCCAAGTGTAATCTACTCCATAGCCTCCATTATAATACCCATGCGCAGTAATGCTGCTTAAGTAGTTGTTGTCATAGACAAGTCGAGAGGTCAAATTGTGTTCAGGATATTCAAAAGAAGAGAGCAACCCTTCTGAATTGTATTGAAAGTCGGCAGAATATTGGTTGGTAACAACACCTGACGGATTGATGGTTCTACCCATTACATGGTTAGGAAGGAAAATGGTGTCGTCGATAGATTGTGATAAAACGGCACTCATTCCGAGCACCATCATCATTGCGATTGTAACTAGCTTTTTCATGGTATTTAAATTATACTGGTTATTATTTCAGGTTTGCAAGGCAAAATTAGCACATTTCCCAAAACAAAAAACCATTTGTCAAGACCCAAAGAGAACTTGTCTATCATTTTGTAAAGGCATGAAAATAAAAAACGATTGGATTTCAATCTGTTGCAAATTTGAGATCCAATCGTTGTCTATGGGGTTGTCTATGTGATTACGGCTACAGAAACGCACTGCAGCACGTTTTTACAGTTGGTTTTTCAGCCAAAAACCAAAGAATCGGTCATCAACGCGGTAGGCATCTCTCTCCGTCGTAATCAAATCTTTGTCCATCAGTTGGCGTATGGCCGACTGCACCGAACTGGCAGAGGTCAAACCATATTTTTTGATGAAGGCCACAGACTGTGTTTGCTTGGCCTTGCCTTCGATGGCAATGGCTTTCAACACCTGACGCTGTCTTTCGCTCAAACCATAGTACATAGATTCAAAGACATTCTCGTTGTCGGCAACCCGTTTCAACAAAGCCTCGTTGATAATGCTTGGCGAGCAGTTTTTGTCGGTCATATAAAACGCTAAATACAAAACGGCCTGCATGTACCAAGTGTGACCTTCCAGTGTATCATACAGGTTCTCAACCCATTCTGGTGCGCAGGTCTTGCCGAATTTGGAGAACAACCTCACGGCAAACTCGACATATTTTTCCTTTGCAATGGGGCCAAGGCTCATCATACTTGAACTGTTGTAGAAAGGCTTGGAAGCGGACGCGAACATGTTTTGGATAATGTGACGCTGGCTGCCTGCGAAGATGAAAGTAGCGTTGTTGCAATGCTGGATATAGGTGCGAAGCAGGGCCTCCACATTCTTTTCGGGATATTTTTCAATCTGCTGGAACTCGTCGATGGCCACCACACAAGGCCGTTTAGCTTCTTCCAAATACTGAAAAATCTCTTCCAATGATCTTTGAGAGTCTTTAATGTCACCGAGACCGAAAGAACCGTTCATCATGCCCGCTTCATCAAAACCGATGGTAAACTGAATGGATTTCACCACCTTGACAAACAATTCCATCAGTTGCTTGTCCTTGGCTTTCAAGCTTCTGCAAATGCGATTGCCCAACAGGAATACAAAATCGTTGAAATTCATCGTGGAGTAGATGTCGATAAAAAACGTGTGGTAATCCTTTTTGATGATTTCTTGGTTGAAGCAATGCTCGATAAGCCCGGTCTTGCCCATGCGGCGCGGCGAGATGAGCACCGTATGGCAGTGCCCTTGAATGTTCTGAATCAATTGTTGTGTTTCGCTTTCACGGTCGCAAAAGTATTCGGGCGAAACATAGCCTGATGTGAAGAAAGGATTGTAAATCATGACATCCAGTTTTAACTTCGTTGAAAAGCTCTGCATTCGGCGGAGCCAATTATAGATTTGCGGCAAAGATAATCATTTTATCAACATCATGCTAAAAACATCATAAAAATAAAATGATGAAAATAAAATGATAGCATTAAACGCTGTAGGGCTGCCATAATATGACAGCCCTACAAACAGTTTTGATGGATTTTGAATCACATCATTTCTTTGGTTTGAGCTCGTCGAAAATCATGTTGCGCAGATTGTCAATCGGGACGCGCACCTGCTGCATCGTGTCGCGGTCACGAACGGTGACACAGTTGTCGACCAAAGTGTCGTTGTCGACGGTGACGCACATCGGGGTGCCGATGGCATCCTGACGACGGTAACGCTTGCCGATGGAGTCCTTCTCCTCGTACTGGCACATGAAGTCGAACTTCAGGCTGTCGATAATCTCGCGGGCCTTCTCCGGCAGACCGTCTTTCTTCACCAGAGGCAGCACGGCGACTTTGTAAGGCGCAAGGATGGCCGGCAGTTTCAGCACCACGCGCTCCGAGCCGTCTTCCAGCTTCTCCTCGGTGTAGGCGTTGCTGAACATGGCGAGGAACATGCGGTCGAGGCCGATGGAGGTCTCGATGACGTAAGGCGTGTAGCTCTCGTTGGTGTCGGGGTCGAAGTACTGGAGTTTCTTGCCCGAGTATTTGGCGTGGGCCGAGAGGTCGAAGTCGGTGCGGCTGTGGATGCCTTCCAGCTCCTTGAAGCCGAAGGGGAAGTCGAACTCGATGTCGGTGGCGGCGTTGGCGTAGTGGGCCAGCTTCTCGTGGTCGTGGAAACGGTATTTCTCGGCGGGCAGACCTAAGGAGAGGTGCCAGGCGAGACGTTCTTGTTTCCAGTGTTGGAACCATTCGAGCTCCGTGCCAGGACGGACAAAGAACTGCATCTCCATCTGTTCGAACTCGCGCATGCGGAAGATGAACTGACGGGCCACAATCTCGTTACGGAAGGCCTTGCCGGTCTGGGCGATGCCGAACGGGATCTTCATGCGGCCGGTCTTCTGCACGTTGAGGTAGTTGACGAAGATGCCTTGTGCCGTCTCGGGACGCAGGTAGATGGTGTCGGAGCCGTCGGCCACGCTACCCATCTTGGTGGCGAACATCAGGTTGAACTGACGCACGTCGGTCCAGTTGCGGGTGCCGCTGATGGGGCAGACAATCTCAAGGTCGAGGATGAGCTGCTTGATGGCGTCGAGGTCGTTCTTCTCCATTGCGCCATACAGGCGGTGGCTGATTTCTTCAATCTTGGCTTTGTGTTCCAACACACGCGGATTGGTGGTCACAAACTGCTCCTCGTTGAAGGCGTCGCCAAAACGCTTGCGAGCTTTTTCCACCTCTTTATTAATCTTCTCCTCGATTTTGGCCATATAGTCCTCAACAAGCACATCAGCGCGATAGCGTTTCTTGGAATCGCGGTTGTCGATAAGCGGGTCGTTGAAAGCATCCACGTGACCGGAGGCTTTCCAGGTGGTAGGGTGCATAAAGATGGCGGCATCAATACCGACGATATTCTCGTGCATCTGCACCATAGCCTTCCACCAGTATTCGCGGATGTTCTTTTTCAGTTCCACACCGTTCTGGCCGTAATCGTAAACAGCCGACAGTCCATCATAAATCTCGCTCGAAGGGAAAATGAAACCGTATTCCTTCGCATGAGCAGTTATTTTCTTAAAGAAATCTTCTTGATTCATTATTGTTAGTTATTAAGATTCAAAATTTAAATAATCAGCATTGCATCGCCGTAAGTGAAGAAGCGGTACTTCTCGGCAACAGCTTCCTGATAAGCTTTTTTCAACAAGTCGAAGCCAGCGAAGGCAGCTACCTCCATCATCATCGGCGACTTGGGCAGATGGAAGTTGGTTATCATACGGTTGGCCACCGAGAAAGTGTAGGGCGGGAAGATGAACTTGTTGGTCCAACCGCTGTAAGGCTTGATTTTACCGCCAATGGTCATCGCGGTCTCAAGGGCCTTCAGCGAAGTGGTTCCTACAGCAAACACATTGTGGTGACGTTCATTGGCACCATTGACCAATTCGCAGCAACGCTCGTCGATATACATTTCTTCCGAGTCAGGCTTGTGCTTGGTAAGGTCTTCCACCTCTATGTCGCGGAAATTGCCCATACCTGGATGCAAAGTCAGTTCGGCAAACTCGCCACCAATAAGCTCAATGCGTTTCATTAATATTTTGCTGAAGTGCATACCAGCGGTGGGAGCGGATACGGCACCTTCCACTTTCGCGTAGATGGTCTGGAAGTCATCAGCGTCTTCAGGACGCTCGTCGCGATTCAACTCACGTGGAATGGGCGTGTGACCCAGATTCGATAAAGTTTGCTTGAACTCATCATACGGTCCATCGTAGAGGAAACGCAGGGTACGTCCACGCGAGGTGGTATTATCAATCACCTCAGCCACCAATCCTTCTCCTTGGTCGATGGGACCGAAATACAGCTTGTTGCCAATGCGGATTTTGCGAGCCGGATCGACAAGTACATCCCAAAGACGACTCTCATGGTCCAGTTCACGGAGTAGCAGTACTTCGATGTCGGCTTCTGTCTTTTCCTTCTTGCCGTAAAGCTTGGCGGGAAACACTTTCGTGTTGTTAATGACGAACACATCGCCGTCACTCACATAATCCACTATGTCTTTGAAGATGCGGTGCTCAATCTTTCCCGTTTTGCGGTCGACAACCATCAGTCGGGCTTCATCGCGGTTCTCAATCGGATAGAGAGCTATCAACTCGCTCGGCAGGTTGAATTTGAATTGTGATAGTTTCATTGTATAGAGGTATATTTGTTATTTTTTATCAAAAAAAGGATGACAAAGATATGACAAAACCGGAGTTTTGTCAAGTGATTTTTTCTATGATATTGATAATCAATCTTGTTTTTGCTCTTTTTCCAATTGTTCCTTCTTCCATTCTTTGAAAGCATCACCTGTATCAATGATATGCTGTTTCAGTTTTTCGAGCGGCCAAGCATCCTCCACTTTGAAGTCTCCGATACGAGTGCGGCGCAATAATTTCAAACAAGCCCCATTGCCCAAGGCTTTGCCGAAGTCGTTGGCGAGACTGCGGATGTAGGTACCTTTGCTGCAAGTGACCTCGAAGTCAAGTTCGGGGAAGCGGTCGAGGCTAAGTTTAAAGTCATCGATGCGTACATCACGAGCCTTCAGCTCAATTTCCTCGTCAGAGCGAGCATAGTCAAAAGCGCGTTTCCCCTTGATTTTGATGGCGGAGTACTTGGGCGGATATTGCTTTAGGTCACCTATGAACCGTTGTCGTGCGGATTCAATCTGTTCTGGTGTGATGCCATCAGTAGGAAAGAACGCATCCGGCTCGCTCTCCAAGTCGAAGGTCGGTGTAGTCTGCCCCAAGAGGATACTGCCAGTGTAAGTCTTCACCTGGGCTTGATACACCTCAATCTGCTTGGTCATCTTACCCGTACAAAGGATGAGCAGACCCGTAGCCAAAGGGTCGAGCGTGCCAGCGTGACCCACCTTTAGTTTGCGGATACCATAGCAACGGTTCACCAGACTGCGGATGAAGTTGACCGTATCAAACGATGTCCAGTCTAAAGGTTTGTCGATAAGGATGACTTCGCCTTCTTCGAAATGAAACATTACTTGAGGATATACGGTAACACTATAGCCAACACACCAACAATGGCGCAATAGATGGCAAAATACACCAATTTGCCTTTTTTCACAATATTAATCATCCACTTGCAGGCTATGCAACCAAAGAGGAAAGCCGCCAAGAAGCCCACAAGGGCAGCGACAGGCGAGAGACCGCTCATTGCCTCAGAGAACCCTACCTCAAGAATGTCCTTAAGGTCAAGCAAAGCCTCTCCCAATATGGGAGGAATAACCATTAGGAAGGAAAATTGGGCCAATTTTTCTTTCTTGTTGCCTAAGAGTAATCCAGTGGCGATAGTGCTACCCGAGCGCGACAGGCCAGGCATAACAGCACAGGCTTGGGCGATACCAATAATGAAGGCATGCAGGCCACTGATGTTCTCTTTCTGTCTGGGTTTGGCAAAATAGGAAAATGTCAACAGCGAGGCCGTCACCAAGAGCATGATGCCTACGATGAGCAGTCCCGAGCCAAAAACTTCTTCCACCTTGTCCTTGAGGAGGAAGCCCACTAAAGCCACGGGAATCATAGAAATGATGATGTTGATGGCGTATTTTGTGCCGTCATTCAGACCTTGATAGCTGCGCCACGACTGGCGGGTGAACAAGTCTTTGAAAATCCATACGATTTCCTTCCAGAGGATAACGAGGGTGCTGAGTACGGTAGCCACGTGAAGCAACACCGTAAAGGCAAGATTCGACTCGCCATCAGCGAGACCGAAAAGAGCTTGTCCAATAGCCAAATGGCCGCTACTGCTGACGGGAAGGTACTCCGTCAAACCTTGGATGATTCCAAGAATTAATGCTTGTATCCAGTTCATATTGTATGTTTATTTGTTTTTCCAAAATATTGCGACAATCTCAACAACAAATCCAGCCAAAATGAGAATGGTGGACAAGGTGATATGTTGGAAGTCAAACATTTTTTCATTGAACACATCAGGGTCATCGGAGCCACCGCCCAACATGAGGATGAAACCCAGCGCAAGTAAGGCGATGCCAATGAGCACAATGATGTAATTCTGCCGCCCGAAAGGCATGACTTTCTCGTCAGCGTTGTCGGGAGTTCCTTTTTTCTTTGTTATTTCTGTTGCCATATTCGTTATTATTTCAGATTTCAAAATTACGGGTTCTATGCATATAGTCGGTCAACATCGGCGTTGAGGTATTTATGCAAGGCCAAGCGGGTGGAAAGTCCTCCAAGCAGCAAGCCCAGCAAAAGGATGCCTGTAAAAATACCGATAATGATTCTATAGTCTTCAATAATGGTCAATTCAGGGAGTCTCGTCATGAGTCCATACAGCAGCAGCACCAGTAAGATGTCGGCCAATACAGCACCGATGAAGCCCTGCCAACGCCCCGACCTGACGAAAGGATGGCGGATAAAAGCTGGTGTTGCACCCACAAGTTGCATACTACGAACGAGAAATCGCTTCGAATAGATGGAGAGTCGTATCGTATTGCGTATCAAGGCAACCGCAACGAATAACATCGCCAAACTGGCCACCATCAGCGCAAAACCGATACGGTTGACGTTTCTATGAATCAAGTCGACAAGCGACTTTTGGTAATAGATTTCTTTGACATCCATGTTATCTAACAACTTCTGTTGGATGAGGGCAATGCTGTCGGGATTGGCCCAGTCGGCATTGAAACGCACATCTATGGAGGGCAGAAGTGGGTTCTCCTCGTTGCCAAGCCATTGCAGGAAGTCCTCACCGAGATCCTCGCTCAAACGGCGTATGGCTTCCTCCTTGGTAATGTATTGTGTCGATTTCACAGCAGGCATCGCCTCAAGTTTCTTTTGCAGGCTCAAAATGCGGTCTTCCTTGACATTGTTGTTCATCACGACTTCAAACCCGATGTTCTCCTTCAAATGGTTGGAGAGTTTTCGTGCATGCATCATAAGCAGAGAAAATACGCCTAACAAGAAGAGCACCAATGTGATACTCATCAACGACATAAAATAAGACCCTGCCACGCGGCGTTTGTTTGAACCCATCTCCAATCTACTTTTTCTTTGAAACGGCAAAGATAAAGGTTTTATTTGATTGGATTTATTGAGAAACCAAATTTTCTCTATCTTTGTCAAATCAATATGCCATTGCATGGACAACAAAGCAGAAAGACGAAAGTTTTTGGGCAGCCTCATTATCCCCTTGATTCTGATGGCGATAATGTGGACTGTGAAGATAATAGAGGTGTCTCTGGATATCAACCTAAGCCACTATGGGCTTATCCCACACACCTTCCAAGGTTTGATTGGCATTTTCACTTTCCCCTTTCTACACGGCAGTTGGGAACACCTAATGGCCAACAGCGTCCCCATCATCGTATTGGGTACCGCATTGTTTTATTTCTACCCTACTTTGGCCCATCGAGTATTGTTAGTCTCATACATAGCCAGCGGCCTGCTCACCTGGTGTCTCGGTAGCCCCAGTACCACCCATGTCGGGGCCAGTGCCCTTATCTATAGCCTTAACCTGTTTCTCATCGTCAGCGGCTTCATCAGAGGCAATCGCCAACTTATCGTCATCTCTCTCATCATGGTGTTCCTCTACGGCAGCTTCATCTGGGGCATGATTCCCTCGTTGGCCCGACCACAAAACATCTCGTGGGAAGGACACCTCAGCGGGGCTATCATTGGAATTGTGCTGGCCTTACTGCTTCGCAAGGAAGGACCACAAAAGGAAGTTTACCATTGGGAAGAAGACGATGAGGTCTCGGTAAACCCAACTGATGATTCAGCAAACCCAGTTACTGGCTCCGAAGACCCAAATAAGGACGAAAAACCATATTGGGACGTACCTACGCCCTCAAACGATGAGTTGACAGTAAGATACCGTTTTAGACATTGAAATCGGTCTGAAGCACATCCAACACCTGATCTGCGATGTCGTCTTGGCCTTGCGCATCGGGATGCCACCAATTCTTATGAATCGTCAAATAGATGCAATCCACACCATAATGGCTGGTGATTTGGTGTGTCGATTCGATGAGATTCAGCCGTGCTTCCTCGGTAATGCCTCCCGGACAAGGGCTGGTCTCCAGCAGGAAATAAATCTTGGCCTTGGGATAATGCTGTTGCATATAATCCAAAAGACAGGCAAGTGCTGGACGGTAGGAACAAAGCTGTTCATCAGTCCAATTGGCGTACACGAAATCACCAAAAGGAGCCTCCTGCCACATATCGTTGGTGCCTCCTAGAATGAAAATCACATCCGGATTGCCCAAATTGTCCATACGGCGGAGGAAAGAATTCACCTTATAATAATTCCCAGCATCGAAGTCACTGAAATTACTAATCAAAGAGCCTTAGAAAGAGTTGTTCATCTCAACAGACCACTCCATCTCGTTGGCCACCTTGTACCACCACATCTGCTCAATGCTGGTAACCCCAATATCAGCATAATGAGGCCAAGAGTCATTGGTTTCAGGATCGACATAGCCTTCAAAAGTGGAATAGCTATCGCCCAAAATCGAAAACTTTTTTTCGGTAGGTTGGTCTGGGTCGTTAGGTTTCACACAAGCCGACATCAGGACGGCTAAAGCTAATAGAGGAAGTAATCGTTTCATTTTTCAATGTGTTTATTCAATGATTATCATTTCAGTTCTTCTGTTCCAGGCTCGATGCTCCTCGCTGTCGTTGGGATACAAAGGTTTGGAAGAGCCATAACCCTTAGCCGTCAATCGATTCTCCTCAATGCCTTTAGCAAGCAAGGACTCACGAACTACTTCGGCGCGTTCAGACGAGAGTTTTAGGTTGTAGGCCGCATTACCCACGTCGTCCGTATGACCAGCCAGTTCCACCCGCAACTCAGGATTGCGGCTCAGAAAATCTGCCAATATCTGTATTGCTATGTGCGATTCCTCAGTCAATGCGGTGCTGTTGAACTCAAACTGGATATCCCGAAGCACAAATTTATCGCCTGGATACAGTTCCGTTACATCCACACCAGAGAAAAAGTTGGCCGAGTCGGAGCGAATCTCCTCAGGCAGCTCAAAGGTGTATATGTCGTATCCCCCATAACCGCCCTCACGTTGCGAGGAGATGAAAGCCGTCCTGCCGTCTGCTGCCACAAAAAAGTTGATTTCGTCGCCACTCGTATTGATGGGGAAACCCAAGTTGACAGGTTCTTGCCATTGCCCATCCTCTCCTCTGCGGCTCATGAACAAATCGAAGCCGCCCATACCGATGTGCTTGTCGGAAGAGAAATAAAGAGTCCGTCCGTCAGGATGCAGAAACGGAGCCATCTCCGAGCCGGTAGTATTGATGGGTGCTCCAAGGTTCTGTGGCTCACCCCAGCTACGGTCGGCGTTGCGACGACTGCAATAGATGTCGGCATTACCGTTGCGCCGCGAGACAAAGTAGAGTTCCTTGCCGTCGGCACTCACACAAGGCTGTGACTCCCAACTGCCGGTGTTGATGTTGCCCTCTATCCGACGAGGCATCGACCATTCACCCAAGTCCCAATGCGACACATAAAGGTCGCAGCCGCTGTCGCGTCCCCATCCACAGCCAGTCAGATACAGCTTCGAGCCGTCGGCGGAGAGGAAAGCTGCCCCTGGGTCAATATCCTCAGGAAAAAAGGAAAACGACAAAGTCTTGGGCTGAACCCAATGGTCAACCTCCTTACGCGAAACATAAACCTTTTCCTCAAAGAATCCGTTACCTTTATCCGTCTTGCGGGTAAACAGCAACTGACCGCCGTCGAAGGTCAGCGCGTTGATATACTCGTCGCCATAAGTATTGACCACCTCGCCCAAATTCTTTGGGTCAAAAGCCACCGGATGGCTGATGGCTTCATCGCGAAACACGGCCAAACCCAACATCTCAGCCACAGTGGCATCGTTGACGAAATTGCCTTTCGCTTTAGCCTTATACCATTGCAATAGCGGAATCTCTCGTTTGTATAGACCGCGTCGGTCATAAATTCGGGCAAGGGTGATGGCTGCAGGAGGAAATAACATCGAATCTGAAGCCAATGCTTTCTCATAACCCAACATCGCCAAATCTTCGTTCTTAGTCTCTATGCCAATTTCGCCTTCCAAAAGCCAGGCATCGGCATAATCAGGGTCTTCGACCACCGCCTTCATGACCTGCTGATGCGCCTTGGAGTAGTCGCCACGCATGAAAGCATTCTGCGCAGCCTCAAACGCCTTAACGGCTTTCTTGGGATGCTGCGCAAAAACAGAGGTTGCGATTACAAGCAAGAAACAGGATAAAATAAGCCTTAAATCTCTCATATCGGTGTTTTCTTGCCGCAAAATTAAACAAATTTCCGGAAAACGGCTCAATCGCCGTAACTCGACCCATCGAAACAATGGGTGCAAAGTTCACATTTGGGCAGACCGATAGCATTCACAACACTTTCCAAAGTATTGAACTTCAGCGAGTCAACCCCAACGTGCTTGCGAAGCATCTCCACCAAATTGGCATATTCTGGAGTTGTCGGATCGCAGTATCTATCGATATTCTTGTTGTCGTCGCCTTCCATTTCCTTGATGCAGCGGCGCGTGATGAGCTCCATCACATTCTTTGAAGCTGAGAAGTTGAGGAAGGGACAGCCAAACAGCAAAGGCGGACAACTAATGCGGACATGAACCTCCTGGGCACCAAAGTCATAGAGCATCTTCACGTTGTCGCGCAACTGAGTGCCACGCACTATGGAATCGTCGCAGAAAGCCACTTTCTTGCCTTCAAGCATTTGGCGATTAGGGATGAGCTTCATTTTGGCTACATGCTCGCGCTGGCTTTGGTTGACAGGCATGAAACTTCTCGACCAAGTGGGGGTATACTTCACCACACCACGCATGTAAGGAACCTGACGAATATTGGAATAGCCCAAAGCCATACCGATACCCGAATCGGGAATGGCGGAGACATAGTCGATTTCCACATCATCCTGTTTGCCCATCTCGCGGCCCTCGTTGTAGCGGGCTTCCTCCACATTGATGCCTTCGTAATCCGAAACAGGATAGCCGTAATAGATCCAAAGGAAGGAACAGACTTGCTTCTTCGGATTTCGGGGAAGTAGCTGTTGTACACCGTCGAGATTCACCTTGACGATTTCGCCTGGCGCGAGACTGTAGCAAGTGGTATAATCAAGGTTGATGTAGCTATGGCTCTCGGAGGCCACTACATAGCCTTCCTCACTTTTGCCGACCACAATAGGCGTGCGCCCGTAATAGTCGCGTGCCGCAATGATGCCGTCCTCAGTAAGAATAATCATCGAGCAGGAGCCTTTTACCTTTTCATAGACATTCTTGATACCGTCTACAAAGTCTTCGCCCTGAGTGATGAGCAAAGCTACTAGTTCAGTGGGGTTGGTGGCGCCACTGCTCAGTTCGGCAAAGTGCTGACGCTGATCCAGACAGTGCTCGACGAGGTCGTCCAAGTTGTTGATTTTAGCCACCGTGCTGATGGCAAACTTGCCCAAATGGGAGTTCACCACAATAGGCTGGGCATCCGTATCGCTGATGACACCAATACCGATGTTGCCTTCAAACTTGCTCAATTCGTCGCAGAATTTCGTGCGGAAATACGAGTTCTCAATGTCGTGGATGGAGCGATGAAACAAAGTTCCGTCGTAAGTCACCATACCAGCACGCTTGGTTCCAAGATGTGAGTGATAATCAACGCCATAGAAGAGATCCTTGACGCAAGGATTTTTCAAAACAGTACCGAAAAAACCGCCCATAGTTTCGTATTGTTTTAGGTTATAAAAAGAAAAACATCTGCGGGAATTGTCCCGTAGATGGATTGCAAAATAGAGAAATAAGCCTCTCTTCGCTAAGGGTGGGAGATGGGATTCGAACCCACGACCCTCGGAACCACAATCCGGTACTCTAACCAGCTGAGCTACACCCACCATCGGTTTTGCGGCTGCAAAAGTAGTACATTTTTCGAAACAAAAATGCATTTTGGCGCATTTTTTTCAATTTTTCTTTTTTCGAGTTCATAATCAAGGTGAAATCCCTACCTTTGACGGCTCAAAACACTGCTTTCTATGGACAGCAAACCGAAACAGAACCAATCGCCCAAAGCTTTGGCTTGGAAGCGTTTCCGCAGCAACAAGCTTGGAATGTTGTCGTGTTTCTATGTCATCGTTTGGGCATTACTTGCCTTGTTTGCCTATATCTTCATCCCCGACACCACTCCTAATGCCAATCGACAATTATTGGAAATCAGCACCAAAAAGCCAGGTTTCGAAGTCGACATGCTGATACTGCCCAAGGAAACAGCCCCTATTCGAACTTCCTGGTTCCAATTTCTGCTGCATGGTCGCCCAGACGACTATTCCTACCTTCCTTTCGACAGTCTCTATATTAATAAGGTAACAACGACGGTTTATCTCTACCAGTCAGAAAGCACCAGTGTACCAAGAACAGAATTGATTGACAACAAGGAGCTTATAGGACTCAACTCTTCAACAAGTCCAAAGACCATAACCTTTGCATCAGATATGGAAGCCGACAACTACATCCGTGCCCATTGCGTGAAACACCGCAAGTTTCTTCTTGGCACCGACCAATTTGGCCGCGACTTTCTCAGTCGTCTTATACTTGGCAGTCGCATTAGCCTCAGTGTAGGCTTCATCGCCGTGTTACTGAGTTTGCTCATCGGTATCATCACAGGCAGTTTAGGCGGTTTTTTTCGTGGAAAAGTCGATGACTTAGTGGTATGGTTCATCAACGTCATCTGGTCCATTCCCACATTGCTTCTCGTCATCGCCATTACCTTTGCATTGGGAAAAGGCATTGCACAGGTATTCATCGCTGTGGGTCTTACCATGTGGGTCGAAGTGGCCCGCATCGTACGCGGACAGATTCTTTCCATTCGTGAAACAACCTTTGTTGAAGCAGGCCGGGCATTAGGATTTAAAGATTTACGTATCATCTTCAGACATATTCTGCCTAATATCCTCAATCCCATCATAGTAGTATCAGCAGCCAATTTTGCTTCAGCTATCCTGTTAGAAGCCGGTTTGAGTTTCTTAGGCATAGGCGTACAGCCTCCCATGCCCTCATGGGGCAGCATGATCAAGGAAAATTATGCCTTCATCATCCTCGACGCCGCCTATCTCGCCATCCTACCTGGCATTGCCATCATGTTGCTCGTACTGGCATTTATGCTCATCGGCAACGCACTACGTGAGGCTTTAGAAGTGAAGAATTGAAAAGCATATTAATTTAAGGTACTGCATTCCCAAAAAAGTTGTATCTTTGCGCCCTCAAAAACGCGGGTGTGGCGGAATTGGTAGACGCGCCAGACTTAGGATCTGGTTTCTCACGAAGTAAGGGTTCGAGTCCCTTCATCCGCACAAGTTATAAAAAATCAAAAGATTAGAAATGAATATTACTCAAACTGCCAAAGGAGACAACCTCATCTCCATTAAAATCAGCATCGAAAAGGCTGACTATCAAGAAAACGTTGAAAAGACCTTGAGACAAATGAGACAACGCGCCAATATGCCAGGTTTCCGTACAGGGATGGTGCCTATGGGCATGATTAAGAAAATGTACGGCACAAGCGCGAAAATGGAAGTGCTGAACCAGCTTGTTTCCGAGAATCTCAACAAACATATCGTCGACAACAAACTCAATGTGATTGGTTATCCGCTAAGCGACCTTGAAAACCAACAGCCTAATGACCTCGAAAATCAGGACGACATGGACTTCTTCTTTGAAGCCGCCCTTCGTCCTGAAATCAACATCGACTATACCAATACTATGGTCGACTTCTACCACATCATCCCTGAAGAAGAAGACATCCAACGCGCCATAGATGACATTGTGGAACGCAACCCAAACACCTCACACCCCGAGAATATAGGTGAAAACGATCGTCTTGAAGTAAAAATTCGCGAGGCCAAAGACGGCAAAGAAGTGGAAGACGGTTATGAGAAAGACGGCTTTTATTTCCACATGGACCAAATCAAAGACGAAGAGAGCCGCAACCAACTGATTGGGAAGGAAGTGGGGTCCGAGTTCATTTTCAACTTCGCGAAAGCACTGAGTTCAGAAGAAGCCGCTGCCAAGATGCTCGGCGAGGGAGCTCCCGCTGCCAGTGATTTCAACATCATCATCGACGATGTCATCCGCAGCGAGAAGCCAGAACTCAATGAAGAGTTTTTCGAAAAAGTTTTCCCGAAACAGGAAGTGAAAGACATTGACACCTTTAAAGCAAAAGTGAAAGGTGAAATGGAGAAACAATTTGAGGCTGAGACCGACCCCATTCTTTTCAACAAGATGATTGACGAATTGGTTGCTGCCGTTCACTTCGACCTGCCTGATGCATTCCTGAAGCGTTGGATTGTAGATAACAGTCAAGGAAAAATCACCGCAGAAGATGTTGAAAAGAACTACGAAAAGAATTATGTCAAGGGTCTGCGTTGGCAACTCATTGAGGATAGCATCGCCTCGGCCAACACCGAACTCATCGTCACCGATGACGAGCTGAAGCAATTCGTGCTGAAGCAAATCTTCCCCGGCATTGACTACGCTACCCTTGAAGACGACATGAAAACCAACCTCGACAAGATTGCCGCCAATTATCTCAAGGATGCCCAACAGGTCGACCACCTGAAAAACCAACTTGCCGACATCAAGATGACTGCATTCTTGAAGAGCAAGATGAACATCAATTATGCCGAAACCAGCTACAAGGACTTCATCAAAAAGCTGGAAGAGGAAAGAAAAACTAAAGAATAACACCCAATGAACAACGAGTTCTTCAAATACGCCACAAGACATCTTGGGATGAACACCCTTGGTCTGGAGCAATATATTTCTAAAGTCAACAACACAAGTTACATCTCACCCACCGTTATCGAGGAGCGACAACTCAATGTGGCACAGATGGATGTGTTCAGCCGCTTGATGATGGACCGCATCATCTTCCTTGGTACTGCCATCGACGACTATGTGGCCAACGTTATCCAGGCCCAGTTACTCTTCCTTGAATCAACCGATGCCAAACGCGATATCAGTCTCTACCTCAACTCACCTGGTGGCAGCGTGTATGCAGGGCTGGGCATATATGACACCATGCAATTCATCAAACCCGATGTAGCTACCATCTGCACGGGAATGGCTGCCTCTATGGCTGCCGTGTTGATGTGTTCAGGCACCAAAGGTAAACGTTCAGCACTACCCCACTCACGCATCATGATTCATCAACCCATGGGCGGTGTGGAAGGACAAGCCACCGAAATTGAAATCACGGCTCGCGAGATTCAAAAACTGAAGAAAGAATTGTACGAAATCATCGCTCATCATTCAGGCCAACCTTATGACAAGGTATGGAACGACAGCGACCGCGACTATTGGATGACTGCGGCAGAAGCCAAGGATTATGGTATGATTGACGAAGTGCTCATCAAAAAGGCATAAACAATGACAAAAAAACAAGGATATTGTTCATTCTGTGGGAAAAAAGCCTCAGAAGTGCGACTGATGATACAAGGCATTGATGCCGGAATCTGCGATAGTTGCACCGAACAAGCTTTCCTTATTCTTAAAGAACAGTTTGGAGGCGCGGAAGGCAACAAAGGTTTAGATTCAGCAGGCTTCACATTGAAGAAGCCTGCTGAAATTAAGTCCTTCCTTGACCAGTATGTCATCGGACAAGACGAGGCCAAACGCACTCTTGCCGTAGCCGTTTACAACCACTACAAGCGTATCCATCAGAAAGTGGCCGACGATGAGGTGGAGATTGAGAAATCCAATATCATCCTTGTAGGTGAGACAGGCACAGGCAAAACCCTATTAGCCCGCACCATTGCAAAAATGCTCAATGTTCCTTTTGCAATCGCCGATGCTACCGTACTTACTGAAGCAGGATACGTGGGCGAAGACGTAGAAAACATCCTTGTCAAATTATTGCAGGCCGCCGACTATGATGTTAAGGCCGCCGAGCGTGGCATTGTCTTCATCGATGAAATCGACAAGATTGCAAGGAAGAGTGACAACCCCAGCATAACCAGAGACGTATCAGGTGAAGGCGTGCAACAAGCTCTGCTGAAACTCCTCGAAGGCTCAATAGTCAATGTACCGCCTAAAGGAGGCCGCAAGCATCCTGAGCAACCCATGTTAGCCGTCAACACGAAAGACATCCTTTTCATTGCAGGTGGCGCCTTCGATGGTATAGAACGACTCATCGCTGCCCGTAAGCGCACCAATGTTATCGGTTATGGAAACGGAGGCAATGAGGTTTTGGACAAAAACAACATGCTTCAATACCTCTCGCCCGCCGATCTAAAGAAATTCGGACTCATCCCTGAGATTGTGGGACGTCTACCCATCATCACGCACCTGAATCCACTGGACAAAGAAGCTCTGAAACGCATCCTTGTCGAACCTAAAAACGCTTTAGTGAAGCAATTCCAAAAGCTATTCTCCATGGATCATATCAATCTGGTGATTAAGGACGAAGTACTCGATTTTATCGTGGAGAAAGCCATCGAGTTCAAGGTGGGGGCACGCGGACTGCGTTCCATCTTGGAAGCCATCCTCAACGATGCCATGTTTGAAATGCCTTCTGACACCTCTGTCTCTGAACTGGTTATCGACCGCGAATATGCCGAAGCCAAATTAGAAAAATCCGGGCTGGAAAAACTGCATATAGGAGACTGACGGCTGCCACTTCGAGGCAAACAATTTTTGGCACAATACTTGCATTAGTAAGAGTAATCATCTTTAAATCCATATAGGCCATGAAAAGAATCGTATTATCCTTCCTGATTGTATTGACAACCCTATCGGGATTCGCCCAAATGATTGCCAAAGGTGAGCAAGCCAAGAAAGTCATTGTGACCAAAAAAGTCGAAGCACCCAAGCCCCAATCAGCTGTGGTGGATTTCTCTTCACCTGTGCAAGCCCAGACGAACGTAGTTTACGGACGTATCGACGAAAATGGTGACACCTTACTCATGGTTATGTTGCCCGATTTGGACATCGATTTGATGCAACGTTACTTACAAATCACCGATACCCAGAAAGGCAAACGACTGGCAAGAAACGTAAAAAAAGTGTTTCCATACGCCAAATTAGCTGGTGCCAAAATGATAGAATATGATTCTCTGCTGGCACATACGCCCGATGCCGCCGATCGTCGCCGCATGATGAAAGAGGCTGAGGAAGAAATATTGGCGCAATACACCAAAGACGCCAAGGAAATGACATTCGCCCAAGGTGCCATCCTTATCCGCCTTATCGATCGGGAGACGAGTCACACTTCATATCAAGTGGTGCAGGAATTCAGAGGCAAGTTCCGCGCTTTCTTCTACCAAGGATTTGCCAGACTTTGGGGCTACAATCTAAAGACAGAATACGACCCGCACACCAATCCCGAAGACGATGATATCGAAACCATAATGACCCTACTGGAACGTGGGGTCATCTGAAAAAAGAAAGAGGCGCGAACTTCGCGCCTCTTCTTATTTTCCTCGGCCCTGTATCACTATCAGAACCGTATAAATCAAAATCTTGATGTCCAAGGCGAGATTAACATTCTCGATATACAGCACATCATATTTTAATCTCTCAATCATTTCATCAACATTCTCAGCATAGCCGTATTTCACCTCTCCCCAACTGGTGATGCCGGGCTTCACCATCAACAGCAAACGATAATAAGGAGCCCGTTCCTCAATCTTTTCAATGAAATACTGACGTTCGGGACGATAACCCACCAGAGACATATCGCCTTTCAGCACCGTCCAAAACTGGGGAATTTCATCCAAACGCACCTTACGCATGAACTTGCCGAACTTGGTGATGCGCGGGTCATCGTCACTCGAAAGTTGCGGCGTGCCGCTCGATTCAGCATCCACCCTCATGCTACGGAACTTGGCCATCTTAAAAGGCTTGCCTCCTTTACCGATACGCTCCTGCACATAGAACACGGGGCCTTTTGAAGTAACCTTCACAATAATGGCACAAGCCAAAAACACGGGTGAGAGGATAACCAGAGCCAGAACCGATGCCACAATATCAAAGACACGTTTGACCACCCGTTGCCAAACAGGCATCAATTCAGGAGTGACCTGAACCAAAGGCGCCTGCCAAATGGCTGACTGTTTAATGGTGCCAAATACCAAGTCTTGCATAGCAGGAATGATTTTCACATTGGTTTGGTCGGCTACCGAAAGCAAGACATTCATCGCTTGTGTTTCTGAACGCTCAATGGCAATGACAACCTCTTCAACTGCGTTATCTTTTACAATTTGTTCGATGTCACGATAGTTGCCCAAATGAGGAAGATACCTCGCCAATTTATATTCCTTCTGGTCATATACATTGACAAAGCCAATCATCCGCCTGCCCGAGGGCTTCACTTCTTCCTCAATCTCCTTGAAAATGGCGCAAGCATTATCGTTGCTGCCTACAATAAGAGTATTAAAACTGATTTTCTTCTGGCGTATCCGCTGAATCACCGTTGTGGTGATGATGAGACGCGGTATGTAAGTCAAGCCGAATTGAAAAGTGAAAAGTGCAATGAATGATTGGTAATACGACTTATAACTCGCCACCTCGTCATCAAGGATTACCACAAAGAACAAAACAACGACACCCAATAGTGTGATGAAAAATGTCTGTCCAAGTTCTTTCAGGCGCGACTTCATGTAGACCTTCTCGTAAGCCCCAGTGACAGCATGAAGAATGAGCCAGGAAATAGGGATGAAAATAACCCCTAACCAAAAACTGGGGGTAACAAACGAATGGGTGATGCGATCCCAATAATTGATATATAAATCCTCATGCGCTTTGCGGAAGAAATAGAACAATGTCCATGCAAGGATGGAGGCCAACCAATCCGCAAGGAAATAAATCCATGTTAGTTTCTTCTTATTCATCGCGGACGGTACAGCACTTTCAGGTTATCAAAATAATAAAATCTCGGTTGATCCAAGGGACTATAAGGAGCTTGTCCTAATTGCTCAGCAACGGACAAATTGGAAGTGAAATACAACTTGAAATACTCAGCTTCGACATTATCATTCATATAAGGCCCAAGGTTGATATAAATCTTTTTCCACTTGTCAGGCGTGTCATGCTGCTTGTCGGTAGGCAACACTTTCACCAAAGGATGGTAGTTGATGACATAATTCTTATAGTAACTCAATCCTACAAAGAATGTATCATTGCAGTTGTAATCCATCTCCAGCAGGCAGTACTCCACATAGTCTTTGAAAAAAGTGAACTCATCGGCTGAAGTGACATAGAAATCAAGTGAGTCGGGAGGCAATTGAACGCGACCCGAATGGAACGAAAAAGGTTCGTGATACCAGATATGACTGTCTACTGGACCAACCGTTACCACATCGGCGTCACTTTGCGTCAAAGGCACTAAAGCATTGGTGGTCTCGAAATCCTCCATCCAGCCAATTTGCACACCCGCGTTGATAGGATAATAGGTAACCGAAGGATTATAATGGAGAATACTGTCTTTGACCAAGAGAAGTGTATCAGTGACAGGCTTCACCAAAGTGTAATACGAGCGAGCATCACCTATACCATTAACGCAGATACCCGCACGAACTGTAACCTCATGCCTGCCTTCAGCAAGCACAGGAATGGTAGCCGGCAATTCGTAAATCCCGATGATTCTGTCATCAATGTATACCCAAGCATCAGTGAAATTGTTGGTGTTGGCACCGTAGACGTAGTAATCGCAGTCAAGACCGATAGAATCAATGCGGATATAAGATGGCACCGTCTGACCCGGAAACTTGTAGCACGATGAAGCCCCTGCAGCCATAAGCAACACAAGAATCCAAGTGCAAAGCGTAGATAGTCTGTTCATAGAGATGATTTTTAATGGTAACGGATGATTGTTTGAATTATTGTCAATTGAAGGGCTTATTTCTTTACCTTTTCGGTAGAATTCTCAACAGCATCAAGGATGCGGTAAGCCAGTTTCAGCACATTGATGCCATCGTCAATAGTAACAGCTGGCTGTGTGTTGTGTTTGATGGCATCGCAAAAGCTATCCAACTCGGTTTGGATTGCATTGATAGGATGTATCTCAGGGATTTGGAACGTAATCTGTCGCTCGCTACCATCAGCCAGATTGATAGTGGCCGACAAAGGATTGCTTTCATCAACCGTGTCGTTGATGCGGAATATCTCCGACTTTTTCTCCAAGAAATCGACGGTAATATAGGCATCGCGTTGAAAAATACGAGTCTTGCGCATATTTTTCAGCGACAATCGCGAAGCGGTGAGATTGGCTACAGCGCCGTTTTCAAATTCGATTCGGGCATTGGTGATGTCAGGTGTAGGGCTGACGATGCTGACGCCGCTTGCGCTGATATGGCTAATAGGCGACTTCACAATAGTGAGCAAGATATCCAAATCGTGTACCATCAAGTCAAGCACCACAGGCACATCCGTTCCACGAGGATTAAACTGTGCCAAGCGATGTGCCTCAATAAATAAAGGTTCACCGATAAAGGGTTCAGCCGCAATGAAAGCCGGATTGAAACGCTCCACATGACCCACCTGCACCTTTACACCTGACTCATCGGCGATACGCTTCAAAGCATTGGCTTCGTCAGGGGTAGCGACAATAGGTTTCTCGATGAAGACATGCTTGCGTTTTTGCAAAGCCTTTGAAGCGCATTCAAAATGACGCACGGTAGGGGTAACAATATCTACCACGTCAACTGCATCTATCAGCGCATCAATGGAATCGAAGCATTTCACATCCAACTCAGCCTCCACGCTACGTGCCGTTTCTTCGGCAGGGTCATAAAAGCCAACCAGTTCGTACCGCTCAATCTGCTTGATACAGTTAAGGTGTATCTTGCCCAAGTGACCAGCACCTAACACTCCAATTTTCAGCATAGGTCAAATTTTTCGGCAAAAATAGTTTTTTTATCGTTTGGTTTGCCGTATTTTCGCGCCGCAAAACAGAAATTGAAGGTTCCTGAGCTTGTCGAAGGACCAACCCTATTAAATTGAAGGTTCCTGAGCTTGTTGAAGGACCAACCCTATTAATATGACCACCATACTGGAAGACACCTACCGCGCCAAAGGCTTACGCAAGCTGCTTGTCGAACAGCTTCGCAGCAAAGGCATCACGGATGAGGCTGTGCTCGCAGCCATCAACGAGGTTCCCCGTCATGTATTCTTGGACTCTTCTTTCGTTGAACTGGCCTATCAAGACCAAGCCTTCCCTATCGGCTCGGGACAGACCATCTCCCAGCCGCACACCGTAGCGTTCCAATCCCAGCTCCTACAGGTTGAGAAAGGCATGAAAGTGCTGGAGATAGGCACTGGGTCGGGCTATCAGGCCTGTGTGCTGGCAGCTATGGGAGCCAAGGTGTTCAGTATCGAGCGGCAGCGCAACCTCTATTTCAAAACAAAAGACATCCTTGAACAATTACCTTTCCGTGTAAAGACCTTTTTGGGCGACGGCTTCGAAGGCTTACCCACCTATGCCCCTTTCGACCGCATCATCATCACAGCAGGTGCCCCAAGTATTCCGGAAGCCTTGGTAGCCCAAATGAAAACTAACGCCATCATGGTCATCCCGATGGACAACCCCGACAGCGAGGGACAAACGATGTTGCGCATCACGAAACTGGAAGACGGGACGCTGAAGAAAGCCTCCTTCGGCGGTTTCCGTTTCGTGCCGATGCTGAAGGATATTGGTAAAGACTAACCGGCCCTTCAACAGGCTCAGGGATCTTCCTGTCTTTACTTCTTCTTGAATATGCTGCCCAAAATGGAGCGAACAATCTGATTACCGAGGTTGCGGCCTATGGTTGTTGCCGTCGTGTTGATGGTTTTCTCCAAAACTTTTTGACCTGTCGACTTCTTCTTCCTTGTGGTCGTCGACCTCGATGTTGTGCTTCTCGTGCTGGGGCTCTTCGCTTTGGCGCGTTCCTTTTCCTTGGCTTCCTTGGCTTTGCGTTTTTCCTCTTCCTCAGCCTCTTTCTGCAAGCGTTTCTCCTCCTGCTTCTGCTGGGCTACGAGCATCTCGTAGGCACTCTCGCGGTCGAAGCTCTTGTCATAAATGCCATAGATGCGTGAGTTGCGTATCAGCTTGCTACGCTGTTCTTCGGTGATGGCTCCAATCTGGCTCAAGGGGAAGAGAATCTTGGCCCGCTCCACGATGCAGGGAGCTCCCTTCTCGTCGAGTAGCGACACCAAGGCTTCACCCGTACCCAGTTCGAGGATAGCCGATTCCGTGTTAAAACTCGGGTTGGTGCGGAAGGTTTGGGCTGCTGCTTTCACAGCTTTCTGCTCCTTGGGGGTATAAGCCCTCAGTCCATGCAGAATACGGTTGCCTAACTGTCCGGCAATGGCATCAGGAATATCATCAGGACTTTGCGTCACAAAATACACACCCACGCCTTTCGAACGCACCAGACGAATCACCTGTTCAATTTTGTCGACCAAAGCCTTCGAGGTGTCCTTGAACAGCATGTGGGCTTCATCAAAGAAGAAGATGAGTTTGGGCAGCGGTAAGTCGCCCACTTCAGGCAACTGCGTGTACAGCTCGCTCAACAGCCACAGCAGGAAAGTGGAATACAACTTTGGGTTGAGCATTAACTTGTCGGCAGCCAGTACATTCATCACGCCCTTACCACCTTCCGTTTGCAGAAAGTCGAACACATTGAATGAAGGCTCTCCGAAAAAGAGGTCGGCACCCTCAGCTTCCAACGCCAACAACGAACGCTGTATGGCTCCCACACTGACCGCCGAAACATTACCGTAAGTGGTGGTGAACTCCTTGGCGTTTTTCGCCACATAGTCGAGCATCATCCTCAAGTCCTTCATGTCGATAAGAAGCAGTCCCCTGTCGTCGGCTATCTTGAAGACGATGTTGAGAATGCCCGTCTGCGTCTCGTTGAGGTCGAGAAGGCGTGCCAAAAGCTGCGGTCCCATATCGGAAATGGTCGCCCTCAACGGATGACCCTGTTGACCAAACACGTCGAAGAATCGTGTCGGGCAGCCATGAAACTGCGGGTTGGTGATGCCGAACTCGGGACAACGCTTCTCAATGAAGCCACTCATCTTGCCTGCCTGGCTAATGCCGGAGAGGTCGCCTTTCATATCTGCCATAAAGCAAGGCACACCTGCCTGACTGAAGGTCTCAGCCAATACCTGTAGGGTAACAGTTTTACCCGTACCCGTAGCTCCGGCTATGAGTCCGTGCCGGTTGGCCATTTTACCGGTCATATAAAGCGGTCCATTATCGCAATGCGCAATGTAGAGTTGGTTGTCTTCAGTATACATATCGTGTGTTTTTATTTGTTGATGCGGAAACGGAGATATTTGATGGTCAGTCCTTGGTCGAGCCACATCTGCTCATAGAAGGTGCGGATGGTCTTCACCTCAAGGGCTTCGTCGGTGGCGTAAAGGTCATCGGTGTTATATAATAGCGGAAGACCTTGTTTCTCAATCACTTCATGCAAAGTGAAATCATACATAATGGGACTGTCGGTTTTCAGGTTGAGAATGCCGTCGGGATTGACAATCTTGCGATAACGCTCGAGAAATTCGGGCGAAGTGAGCCGATGCCTTGCGTTGCGCTCACCCTCACCGGGATGCGGGTCAGGGAAGGTGACCCATATCTCCGATACCTCATTCTTCGCAAAGAAATGCTCAATCTGGTCAATACGGGCGCGAAGAAACGCCACATTCTTCAAGCCCTCCTCGTTCGACTGCTTCAGTCCGCGCCAAATGCGGGCGCCCTTGATGTCAACACCGATATAGTTGATGTCGGAGTGGGCACGTGCCAGACCGACCGTATATTCACCCTTGCCGCAACCCAGCTCCAAAACGATGGGATTGTCATTATGGAAAAAGTCCTCATGCCAACGTCCTTGCAGCGGGAACCCCTCGGTCATAATACGCTCATAGCTGTATTCGAACAAGTTGGGATAGGTCTTGTTTTCGGCAAATTTCTGTAGTTTGTTCTTCTTTGACATAACAGTTCAACTTATTGTTCTTGCGGAACCAATATCCAGGCTTGGTAAGTGGTGTTTTTTCTAATCTCGTTCAAGGCTTCAAGGGCTTCGTCAAAGGTGGCGTAATGCGCAAAGGACACGAACCACCTCTCTCCATGTTGTTCATAGAACACTTCTGCATATCCCGCATCACGCAACACGTTGGCGTACCACAATGCGTGTTCCTCACGGTCGTAGCAACCGGCTACAACACGATACTCTGTTGAAGCCACCTCGCGGGTCAACGACAAAGTCGACGCCTCTACCGATGGAGTCGTCATTTCTACCGATGGGAGGGTCGCCTCTAAGGTATCAGCATCAGGCTGCACCGCTTCAAGGGTATCGTATATCACGGTTGGAGCCACAGGCTGTTCTACCGGCGTGTTTGTCACAACAACAGGTTGTGCCGTCTCCTTATTGAAGACACCGAGCCACTTCAATCCAAAGAAACCGCCAACCAAGATGCAGGCAGCCAGCAAAGCCCAAAACCAGGGAGAACTCTTCAGCTCATCTTCATCGTCGTCTTCATAGTCCTCTTCATCGGCAACCTGCTTATGCTCAACAGGCGGAACGGGCTGTACAGAGAAGTCGGTCAGGCCGAAAGCATCGCTGTTGAAGTTGGCTGCTCCGTCCGCTTCAAAAGTGATGTTGCCATTGGTATCATAGTTGAGAGAGCCCACTCCATCCAACACGAAAGGCTTGTCCGTCTTCAACGTTTCGAAGACATCAGCCACAAATGCGGTCAATGCCTTCTGGGCTTCTTCTTCCGAGACTCCATCGAATTCCGTAATATATCTTACCACCAAATCATTATCCTCACGCAAAGCGGCGTCAAACTCCACACGGCTTGAGGGCGGAGTGAACCTGTTGGTCTCCCAGTCCACCTTGGCAGAGACAGGTTTTTTGACAAACGCACCCAAGCCTGGAACCACCACGGTTTCATGTTCAAACAGAAGGTCAGATATGGCTTCAGCTATAGTCATCATTTTATTGTTTTTTCATTCGTTTATCAGCAAATCGCTCTGCTTTCTCGATATCACCGGGCAGGTCTATGGAGACGTTTTCGACTTCAGTCACTCCCAGGCGAATGGTCAGTCCGTTTTCCAGCCATCGCAGCTGCTCCAACGATTCCGCAGTCTCTAATGCGGTGGGAGGCATCGAGGCAATCCGATGCAAAGCATCCGACTTGTAGGCATAAATACCGATATGCTTGTAGAACTCGCCCTTCGTCAACCATTCTTCCCTATCGAGGTTACGCATATAAGGGATAGGATTACGGCTGAAGTACAAGGCGTTACCCTGCTTGTCCATCACCAGTTTCACCGTGTTGGGGCTGAAGAGTTCCTCCTCCGCTTCAATACGTTTCGCCAACGAGGCCAACAAGGTGTCGTCCCTGAGAATCAAGTCAACGACCTGATTGATTTGAGCCGGGTCGATGAAAGGCTCGTCACCCTGAATGTTGACCACAGCATCATACTGTTCCTCCAAGCGTTCCAGAGCCTCGCGACAGCGGTCGGTACCGCTGCGGTGGTTGGGGTCAGTCATCACACAGCGTCCCCCGAAACGCTCCACAACATCGGCAATTCGGGCATCATCGGTAGCCACAACGACAGCATCCAGTTTCGATAACGAAGCCTGCTCATAGACGCGCTGTATCATCGGCTTGCCCTTAATCAACGCAAGAGGCTTGCCTGGAAACCTCGTCGAAGCATAACGGGCCGGTATGATTCCTACCACCTTCATAGTTCAAAACAGTCCGTTAAGCGAAGCTTCTATCTTGTCCACCACCGTACTCAAGTCCTCCGGATTCTCCAGCTCCAGATTGTCGGTGTCGATGATGAGCAGTTTGCCGTCCTTATAGTTACTGATCCATTCCTCGTAACGCTCATTGAGGTTGGTCAGGTAGCTGATGCTGATGCTTTGCTCAAACTCACGGTTGCGCTTGGCGATATGACGGATAAGGGTCGGCACCGAGGCGCGGAGGTAGATGAGCAGGTCAGGCGGCTGCAGGAACTTTGTCATCAGCTCGAAGAGCGACTTGTAATTATCAAAGTCACGAGTCTCCATCAACCCCATCGAATAGAGGTTGGCTGCAAAGATGTGGGCATCCTCATAGATGGTGCGGTCCTGGATCACGTCTTGACCGCTGTTGCGAATGTCCATCACCTGACGGAAACGGCTGTTGAGAAAGAAAATCTGGATATTGAACGACCAGCGTTGCATGTCCTCATAAAAGCTGTCCAAATAAGGATTGTGCTCAACCTCCTCGTAATGAGGCTTCCAGCCGAAATGTTTGGCCAGCAAACCCGTGAGTGTAGTCTTGCCCGAACCGATGTTGCCTGCTATAGCGATGTGCATGATATGTAGATTTTAGCGTTGCGAATTGAGGGGCTAAATTAGGGAAAAGTCGGCAATCAAGGAGTATTTTTTTTGAAAAAAAGCGCAATGCCTTAAAACTCAGCCCTCTATTTCGGCGCTTTAGCCAACAGATACACTCCCAATGCGGCAAAGATGAAATTGGGAATCCAAACCGCCATAAAGGGCGACAAGTCACCGCTGATGGCATACGACTTGGAGATTTGCATGAAAAGAATGTAGGCAAAAGCGATGGAAATGCCGATGCCGAGATGCACGCCGATGCCTCCCCTTACCTTGCGGCTCGACAAGGCGGCACCTATCAAGGTCAGAATCAAGATGGCAGCAGGGGCAGCCATCCTCCGCTGCATCTCCACTTCATATTCTTTTACTCCCTCCGAGCCTTTTTCGCGCATTCCCCTGATATGGTCTCGAAGCTCAAAGAAATCCATCTCCTCAAAATCCTCCTTCATCTTGAACAAATCCTTGGGATAAAGGTTCATCAAGGTACGGAAGTTGCGCCCCGTCTCCAAGGTCTCGGTATCGCCCTCTAAGGTACGTATGGCATAGGGGTCGATATTCCAACTGTTAGGCGCTACTGTATCGTGGTAAAGCACATCCGACATCACCTTGTATTTCAACTCGTTGCCTTCAAAGCGTTCCCATGAGAACTTGTAGCCGTATTGCTTGCCGATGTTGTAGCTCTCCACATAGACAAACTCATCCTTGCCAATCTGAACATGCACATTGCGTCCTGCACTCTCGCTCAACCGCTCCATGTATTGGTCCTTGAACTGTCGCCTCACCTCGTTGGTCTTGGGTATCAAGAAATTACCGAAATAGAGCGACATCAAGGCGATAGTCATAGCCGCCAGCATATAGGGATAGAGGAAACGCCAAAAGCTGATGCCGCTACTCAGGATGGCCACCACCTCGGTGCGTGATGCCATCTTTGAGGTGAAAAACACCACGGCGATAAAGGCAAACAAATGGATGAACAGATTGATATAATAAGGTATCGACAAAAGGTAGTAGTCCACCACAACACGTTGCCAAGGGGCATTGTTTTTCAAGAAACTGTCGATATTCTCCGACAAGTCGAAGATAATCACAATCAGCACCAGCATCGCAATGGCAAAGAAAAAAGTGCCGATGAATTTCTTGTATATGTAGAGATCTATCTTCTTCATTTATAGTCTTCTTGTGACTTTTGGCAGCATCTCGTCGCGCCAAATGGCGAAGTCGCCGGCGATGATGTGCTTGCGTGCCTCACGAACCAGCCAGAGGTAGAAGCCCAGGTTGTGCAGGCTGGCAATCATGGGACCGAGGCTCTCGCCCGAGATGAACAGATGACGCAGATACGCCCTCGAATATTGTGTGTCCACAAAAGTTTCACCGTTGGGGTCGACGGGACTGAAGTCATCCTTCCATTTCTCGTTACGCATGTTCATGATGCCTTCCGAAGTAAAAATCATTCCGTTGCGTCCGTTCCGCGTAGGCATCACGCAGTCGAACATATCCACACCGCGTGAAATGCCCTCCAGGATGTTGGCTGGCGTACCCACGCCCATCAAGTAGCGCGGCTTGTCCTTAGGCAATATGGTGTTGACCAACTCTATCATCTCATACATCTTCTCAGTGGGTTCACCCACAGCGAGGCCGCCAATGGCGTTGCCCTCCGCATTTTTCGAGGCGATAAACTCAGCCGACTGCTCACGCAGGTCACGATAGACGCAGCCCTGCACGATAGGGAACAGCATCTGGCGGTAGCCATACTTAGGTTCAGTTGCGTCGAAGCGTTCCACGCAGCGGTCCAACCAGCGGTGGGTGCGCTCCATCGACTGCTTGGCGTAAGTGTAATCAGCCGTTCCGGGTGTGCATTCGTCGAAAGCCATCATGATGTCAGCCCCGATGCTGCGCTGTATGTCCATCACCCTTTCGGGGGTGAACAGGTGGCGCGACCCGTCGATGTGCGACTGGAAAGTAACCCCCTCCTCCTTCATCTTGCGTATGCCCGTCAACGAGAAGACCTGAAAGCCGCCGCTGTCGGTCAATATGGGACGGTCCCAGCCGTTGAACTTGTGCAAGCCCCCCGCCGCCTCCAAAACGTCCAAACCCGGACGCAGATACAGATGATAGGTGTTGCCCAGAATGATTTGGGCCTTCACCTCGTCGTGAACATCGCGGATATGACAGGCTTTCACGGTGCCCGCCGTACCCACAGGCATAAATATAGGTGTCTCTATCGGTCCGTGATCGGTGTACAGCACACCTGCACGGGCTTGACTCTTAGGGTCGTTACTGACTACTTCAAAACTCATACTCAAATTTTGCGCAAAGATAGGAATTTGTTGCTTTTCGAAGGGGTGATTTGTTGAATTAACAATGAATTGTTGATAAATACTTGTCGTAATTAAAATCCCGAATATTGAAATATTACTATTTTTGCGCTCCTCAACAATACTACACGACGTGCCTATTACATTTCATTACAACAGCCTGAGTTTCATCATCTTACTCATATTTATCATCACCCTTGTTATCCAATTGCTTTACCATTGGATCTCTTTTTCGAAGGTAGCCTTCCACAAGGACAAGAGCACACAGAAGTTCGACAACGAGTTGGAACCTGTTTCGATAGTTCTTTGTGCAAGAGACGCTTTCGAATATCTGAACAAATTGGTTCCCGCCCTACTCAGCCAAGATTATCCCAACTTTGAGCTCGTCATCGTCAACGACTGCTCCGACGATGAGACCGAGGTGTACCTCAAGGATATGGAACGCCTGGATTCGCGCATCAAGCCCGTACACCTCAAGCAGCACCTCAACTTCTTCAACGGCAAGAAATTCCCCCTCTCGATGGGCATCAAATCGGCACAGAACGACCTCATCGTGCTGACCGACTACGACTGCATGCCCGCCAACAATAAATGGCTGCGCAGTGTGGTGAACTGCTATAAGAGAAATACCGAAGTCGTCATTGGCTACAGCCCATACGTCCAAAAGAAAGGTTTGCTCAACCGCTTGATGCGTTTCGATGCGGTGCAAAATGCCCTGCTCTACCTCTCAGCCGCCTTGCAAGGACGTCCTTATATGGGTATAGGCAAGAACCTCTCCTATCGCAAAGAACTGTTTTACCGCAACAAAGGGTTTATCTCGCATTACACCACCACCGTGGGCGACGACGACCTGTTCGTCAGTCAAGCGGCCACGAGCAAGAACACCGAGGTGCTGATTGACGCCGAAAATCCCATACTCACCACACCGGCAGGCAGTTTCCGTCAGTGGATGCGCCAGCGTTGCGGACGCTTCTCCACCGTGCGCCACTATAGCGCTTTGACCCGAATGATGTTGAGCTGTTTCTATCTCTCGCAGTTCCTCTTCTATGTCTCGTTCATCGTCCTGCTGTGTCTCACGCCCGCTTTCGTCATCACGGGCGGCGCAGCGTTCTATATCCCCATCCTGGCGTTTTTCTTCCTCCTGCGCTTTGGTAGCCAAATGATTATCTACCACAAAGCCTCGAAGAACCTGGGGGAGAAAGGGCTGCTTCCCGGCCTCATCGCCTACGATTTCCTGTTCGCTTTCCTCTCGCCTCTCTTCCGCCTCATGGGCCGAATGAATATTGGGGCAGAGTAATAAAAATCCTCAAACCGAATCTCCAGAATCACCAAGGCCACTACATCCCGCAAGCTTTAAACCCTATAGAACCTCCACAAACAAATCATCCATAGTAATTTGCGCGGTGATGTATTCCGAATAGGCATTCCGTTGCAGGCCGTTGGCCGTGATGAAAGTGGGAATGATGCCGCCCGAAAAACGGGTCTGCTGCTTGAACAAGTCAACACGACGCATGTATTTCTCGTATTCCTCCTTGCCCAAGAGATAGAGCTTCTCGCTATATTTGGCCTCGCATAGGTTAATCATCCGGTCGGCACGCTCGATGATAAGGTCAACTTGGGCTTGCTGTTGCGTTTCGGGGTCGGTACCGCGCCACGAATAATATTCCGTTTTTATCCCGCCTATGCGCAATGCCTGCTTGATTTGCGGGATGTGCGTCAGGCAGACGCGCTCAAACGACAGTCCCATCCAAGTGTTGATGGCAGGCGTGTTGAGGCTTTGCGTCCAAAAATGCTCGTTGGTCGTATGGCTTTTCATGAATTGGAGGTAGAAAAGGGAATAGAAATCGAGCAGTTGGTAAAGCCCCTTCCGCGAGGCGATGGTCTTGTTTTTCACTTGATAGAATTGGCGATTCGGTTGCTAAAACCGTCATTTTTTTACCGTTTTAGCACTCGAATCGCGATTTAGTTGCTAAAACGATTGTTTTTTTCCGGTTTTAGCACTTGTATCGTTTTGGGATTGCTTCGCAAGAAATCGTTCAAAAATATGTATGGGATTGCTTCGCAAGAAATCTTTCAAAAATCAAATTAAAATCTTTCAAATCATAATATTAAGCTTCTTTTGTATCTCATTTTTGATTGATGGGAACTTCTAAAATTGCCTGCAATTTTTATCTCAAAATCTTTAAAATTCAACCAATCAGAAAAATACATATTCTCAAATTCTCAAATTCTTGATAATTAGAAATTCCCTGATTTTTAATATAAGGCAACCTCCAATTATATCATTGAACACGAATCTCACTAATCTAACGAATGAATATTCGTGTTATTCGTGCAATTCGTGGTCAAAAAAGCCGAATATTTAGTGGTTGTCATAAGATTTTCCAAGGATTTCTGGCCTTTAGGCCATCCAAGAAAAAAGGGCTGGCGACGATGGTCACCAGCCCTTTGGCATAGTTTAGAGGAAAATCGGCCCTCTACCCATACAACTCGTGGTTGTTATTGCAGTGATGAAAGCTGTGAGAGCGGCTACTAACATCTTCACCACAATCTCGATGATGCGCTTCTTATTCATAGTGCTATGGATTTAGAAGGTTCATCATCCTGCGAAGGGGTCGTCCCCGCCGTTGCCGCCGCCAGAGGCCTTGGTGAAGGTCTTGGTGGTCACCGAGCTGCTATTGTCCTCCTTGATGGCGATGGCCTTGACGGTGGTCGTCGCACTCAGGGTGAAGGCCGCTGTGTAGAGCGTGCTCCCAGAGGTCGGCGTAGTGCCGTCCGTGGTGTAGTAGACGCGGGCATCGTCAGGACCCGTGATGCTCACTTGGGTCGTCTCAGCGAAAGGCGTGGTGCCGCTGATGGTGGGGGCGGCCAAGGTGTCTGAGCCCGTCGAAGACCCGCCGCCAGGGGTCTCGCCGCCATTGCTGCCGTTGCCGGTCCCTGAGCCCGTTCCGGTCCCTGAGCCTGTCGAAGGGCCGTCGCCCTCCACATTGAGTGCTGCACTCACGCAAGGCGAGAAGTCGTAGTTGGTGGTGCTCACCTTGTTCAGGTCGATGACGTAGCCCGCTTGGTTGGCACCCGTCTGACCCACGTTGTTGAAGCCCTCGTTAGTCTTGGGCTGGAGGACGATGCCGTAGGCGAACACTTCGAGTGCGTCGCCGCTCTCGTTGGCACTCTTGCCGATGCTCAGGGTCGTGTTGGTGTCCATCACCGAGGCGTGACGCCAGATGCCCGTGTTGACATCGTGGACGAGGATGGCCTTGGCGATGACCTCGCCTTGGGCTGCCCCGCTGAAGGTGGCCACGTAAGCGGAAGACTCAGAGGTGATGACGACGCTGATGCTCTCAGCGTAGGAAGGGTTGTTGACCAGGTTAAGGTCGTAGCCCAGACTGGCCTTGGTGTCGTTGACCTTGACGCTCTGCAGCAGCTGCTTGATGAGCTGTCCGCGCTCGGTCTTGCGCAGGCCGTTGGCGATGAGGGCGGTGCGTCCCACTTCACCGAGCATACCCGCCACCTGAGCGGCGAGCTTCATCTTGGCACGATGGCTCATCTGAGCGGCGGTGCGGGGGTTGGCCACGGTGGGCTGGTACTGGCGCAGGAGGATCTTGCCTCCCTTGCCCTTCGAACCGACGGCAGAGCCGGCGCGTCCGGTAAACTGGAAGATTGAAACAATTCTTGCCATAGTTTTAAGGTTTTTGGTTGGTTAATGAATTAGGTTAATTGGTTTAGGGGATTTCTAATTATCAAGAATTTGAGAAATCGAAGATTCAACGAAGTTAATTTAAGAATTTTATAATTTGTTGATTATATGAATTTTATTGAATTTGAGATAAAAATTGCAGGCAATTTTTAGAAATGCCCTTTAGTAATTTTGGTTTTTGGTTCAGGATGTCAAAGAACGGGGTCAGGCGTGAGGGGCTCTCAGTCGCATTGACGGTGCAAAGATACAACCGCGAAATTGCGCTCTACGAATTTTCGGGCAACTTTTTTTCGGAAAAATGAAATTTTTTTCTGCCGCTCAATATTGGGTGCGATTACCATAAAAAATCCTCAACTCCCACAATAAAAAATCCTCAACTCCCACAATAAAAAATCCTCAACTCCCACAATAAAAAATCCTCAACTCCCACAATAAAAATGAAAAAATACTTGATTTTCAAGAAAAACCATTATTTTTGCAGCCGAAAATAAATACTCATGTAGGATGGACAAAGAGAAATACAAAAAAAGGGTTGCCGACAGGCTGCTGCAAGAGCAACTTGAGGCTGCTGGAATGGTATTGATACAGGGACCAAAGTGGTGCGGAAAAACCACTACGGCGGAACAAGCAGCAAAAAGCGTTATTTATATGGATGACCCACAGAAGCGAAATGATTACCGGCTATTGGCAGAAAACAATCCGGCAATGCTGTTAGAGGGTGAGACACCAAGACTATTGGATGAATGGCAATTAGCCCCTCAGCTATGGGATACTGCTCGTTTTGTTGTTGACAGACGAGGTGGTAGAGGGCATTTCATATTCACAGGTTCTGCCGTTCCTGCCGATAAGGATAAACTCAGCCATACGGGTACAGGTCGCTTTGCCTGGCTGACCATGCGGCCTATGAGCCTATGGGAGTCGGGCGATTCTAATGGTAGCATCAGTCTGAATCATCTGTTTGCAGGACAGACGGAGGCGGCCATTGCACCTGAGCGAGCGTTGGAGGAAACGGCTTTTTTATTGTGCCGTGGTGGATGGCCCGGTGCGCTTGAGTTAAAGAGGCAGGCGGCTCTGAAACAGGCCGTTAATTATGTGGATGCTATATGCCAGAGTGACATCTCGCGCGTGGACGGTGTGGCAAGAGACGCTGCCTTCACTCGAAGACTGATGCGCTGCTATGCACGTCATCAGGGTGGCCAAGTGCCGGTAGGTACTCTTCATGCCGATCTGACAGCAACAGGCAAAGAGACGATGAGCGAAAATACCATAGTGTCCTACCTCTCAGCACTGAGAAAAATATTTGTCATAGAGGACATGCCTGCCTGGAATCCAAACCTACGGAGCAAATCGGCTATCCGCACTTCAGATACACGATACTTCGTGGATCCTTCTATTGCTGTTGCTGCAATGGGCATCGGGCCTAATGACTTGATGAATGACCTGAATACGTTTGGATTGCTTTTTGAGACCTTGGCTGTTCGAGACTTGCGTGTATATGCAGAGGGTATAGACGGAGACGTATTCCATTATCGCGACAGCAATGGGCTGGAATGTGACGCTGTTGTGCATCTGCACAATGGTAGTTATGGCTTAATCGAGATAAAACTTGGCGGTGAGACATTGATAGAGGAAGGTGCCAAGAGCCTGAAGCGACTGGCAGACAAAATAGATACCACGAAGATGAAGACACCATCGTTTATGATGGTACTGACAGCAGCAGGCCAATATGCCTATAGGAGAAAAGACGGAGTGATGGTGGTGCCTATAGGGTGCTTGAAAGACTGATTCGTGAAGATTTCGGATCAGGTTTTGGGCTCATTTTTGGGTTAGCGAAAAGTTAGAGTTAGGTTAGACTTAGGTTAGAGTTAGAAATTTCGGTTTTTGTGGTTCAGGATGTCAAAGAACGGGGTTAAGCGTGGGGGGGGCGCATCCGCAGTGCAAAGGTAAGTCAAGCCCATTGCGGTTTTCAAATTTTCGGGGAAGTTTTTTTTTCATGAAACGAAAAAAAACTACTGTTACAGTTGTTACAGTGTTACAGTTGTTTTGAAGGGTATTCCAACCCTAAAAATACTCTTATATTTATATATATATATAAATATATATATATAAATATAAAATTTAGTTTTGACTTTTGCATGACTTGATTTCGAACTGTAACACTGTAACACTGTAACATATTCCTCCATTTCACTGAAAATATCAGGATAGAGGTGAGAATGGGTGAAGAAACTGTGTGGCTGACCCAACAACAGATGGCGGAATTGTTCAACAAAGACAGGACAGACATCGGACGGCATATCAGAAACATATATAAGGAAGGGGAACTGGAGAAATCTATCACATGTGCAAAATTTGCACATATGGGTACCGAGGGCGACCAGCAGTATGAATATACGGCTTATAATCTTGATGTTATCATCTCAGTAGGATATCGGGTGAAGTCCCAGCGTGGTACAAGATTTCGTCAATGGGCCAACAAGGTGCTTAAAGAATACCTTTTGCGCGGTTACGCTGTTAATTCGCGCATTGTGGCACTCGAACAGCACGCCGCCCTTCAGGATGCTGAAATCCATGAACTGCAAAGCAAGGTGGACTTTTTTGTCCACACCTCCCTGCCACCGGTCGAAGGCATCTTCTTTGACGGGCAGATATTCGACGCATACAAGTTTGTCAACGACCTCATCCGCTCGGCCAAGAAGAGCATCGTGCTGTTTGATAACTATGTGGACGACACCGTGCTGGCGATGCTCGACAAGCGACAGGAGAAGGTCTCGGCCACCATCTACACCCAGAAGATTAAGCAGCAGCTCACGCTCGATCTTGCGAAGCACAACGCCCAATATCGATTCATCGAGGTGAAACCGTTCGACAAAGTGCACGACCGTTTTCTTTGTATCGACAACACCGTCTACCATATCGGTGCCTCGTTGAAAGACCTCGGCAAGAAGTGGTTCGCCTTCTCGAAAATGGAGATAAAGACGAAAGAATTGCTGCACAATATGAAATAGATTTCGTATTTTTGTCGCACAAAATACAAAGATATACAACCCGAAATACTAACTAAACTGATAAGGAAATAGAGAGAAAACAACTATAAACTAAATATTAACCATAGCGCGAGCGAATTATTCGGCATACCTTGAAACTTAGGAACTTTCAATCGTAAAAAATGCGAATAAGTCTGCAAGCGTCTGCGTTGGTGCAGGCGAGACTTATCTGTTTTTTACGGGCATCCTAAGGCCTCAAGGTGCAGAGAATTGGACCTGCACTTTTTTGTTTTAAGGATGCCCGTACAGCCGGATGGGTCAATCGCCAAAACAAACACAGATATATGGCAGAAGAACAGGTTCAGCCTAAAGAAGGCTATATTATTGATTACATTTCTGGACAGCAGGTGAAGGCTACACCAGAAGAAATAAATGCAACTCAGACTTATTCAAGAATATTGGTAGATGATTACGGTTATTCTCCAGCTCAAATACAAACCAGACCACAATTTCGAGTAAAAGCATCTCCTTCTGATACAGAGTACAAATATCCTATTGATATTGTAGTTTTTAAGTCTACAGAGAGAAAAAGAGGGCAAGAGTATATCGTGGTGGAATGTAAGAAACCAACTCGAGAGGATGGCATAGAACAATTAAAACTATATTTAAAATTTTCCGAGGCGGAACTTGGTGTTTGGTTTAATGGAGAAAACACACACTATATTAGAAAAATAATCAAAAATGGGCGAATAGAGTTTAATGAGAATCTATTGAACATCCCTGCGAACGGTCAAAGACTGGAAGATATAGGAAAATTCAAGAAAGAAGATTTGATTCCCACTCATAATTTAAAGCAAAAATTCGTTTCAATTAGGAATTATCTTGCTGGGAATGCGGTAGGAACAACTCGAGATGAAGAATATGCAAGGCAGATAATTAATATTATCCTTTACTCGTTGGCGGAATTAAAGTAGCGCATATTTAATTTGGCCAATAGGTTTGTT
>CAMYYB010000009.1 GCA_947303335.1 uncultured Bacteroidales bacterium
CCACGTTGAGGAAGCCCGACTCGAACTTGTGCGAGTCGTTGTGCATCATCACGGGATGCTCCTCATGGTCGGGATAGAGCAGACCGAGTTCCATCATCACCTGACAGCCGTTACAGACACCGAGACTCAAGGTGTCTTCACGAGCATAAAAATCGTCGAGAGCCTTCTTGGCCTTCTTGTTGAAAAGGAAAGCTCCCGCCCAGCCTTTAGCCGAGCCCAAGACATCGGAATTAGAGAAACCACCAACAAAGACAATCATATTCACGTCTTTGAGATCCTCACGACCCGATGCAAGGTCTGTCATCGTGACATCCCGCACATCGAAGCCTGCGAGATACAAGGCATAAGCCATTTCGCGGTCGCATTGGCAGCCTTTCTCACGGATGATGGCCGCGTTGATGCCCGAAGACTCGCGGCGATGCAAATTGATGCCCATATCCACCGCCTTACCCGTGAACTTGCGTCCGAAGCTATAATGCAGATACTGCTTCTTGTAGTTCATGAAACGCTCCATGGCCTTTCTTGGGCCACTCTGTTTGCGGTCGAGTAGGTAGGATGACTTGTACCAAGTGTCACGCAAAGTGTCGATATCGAAAATATAATTATGCTCGTTGTGAGCGATGGTAATCTGCCGTTTGGCTGTGGGCTTGCCGATGACCTTAAAGGCGATGCCCAATTCGCGCAGCATCCGGTTGGCAATGCCATCGTTGGAGACCTGGATGACCACCGAAGGCTTCTCGCAGAACAGCACCGAAACGAGGTCGTCCTTAGCGAAAGCCTCAAGGTTGAGATTCATACCGTAGGTACTGTTGGCGAAGTTCATCTCCAACAGGGTGGTGATCAAACCACCTGCCGACACATCATGACCTGCCAAAATCAAGTTGTGTTCGATAAGTTTCTGAACGGCATCGAAACACTTCTTAAAGTAATTGACACTCTTCACATCGGGAGTCGCTTGGCCTACAGCTCCAATGCTCTGTGCAAAACTGCTGCCCCCCAATTCGAAACCGTCTTTCGAGAAGTCGATATACAAAAGTTCGGTATTCTCGTCAGCCTTCATCACGGGCCGCACCACCTGACGAATATTGGAAACCTCGCCGGCTGCGGACACAATGACCGTTCCTGGAGCCACCACCTTTCCACCATCGGGATACTTCTGAGTCATCGAGAGGGAATCCTTTCCTGTCGGGACGTTGATGCCCAAAGCCACACAATAGTCGCTCAAGGCTTTGACAGCCTCATACAGGCGTGCCGTCTCGCCTTCCTGCTTGGCGGGCCACATCCAGTTGGCACTCAACGAGACACCCGAAAGGTTGCCTTCGATGGGAGCCCACAGGATATTGGTCAAGGCCTCAGAGACTGAAAGCCGCGAAGCGGCAGCTGGGTCAATGAGTCCGGCTATCGGAGCATGACCCAAGGCCGTGGCAATACCTCTCTTGCCATTATAGTCCAAAGCACTGATGCCGAGATTACTCAAAGGCAGTTGTATCTCACCCACACATTGCTGTTGCGCAACGCGACCCGTCACCGAGCGGTCCACCTTGTTGGTGAGCCAATCCTTACAGGCCACAGCTTCCAGTTGCAGCACACGGTCAAGATACTTGTGGATATCGCGTTTGGTATAACTTATTTTCTTGAATTCATAGGGCTTAGTCTTGTCGTGCAGCACCGTCTTAGGAGCGCTTCCAAAGAAGTCTGAGATGGCCAGGTCGATGGGAGCCGTGCCTTTCTTGCGGACGAAGCGCAGACGCTCGTCGCCCGTCACCTCGCCTACCTCATAATAGGGAGCACGCTCACGCTCGGCAGTCTCTTTGATGATGTCCTTGTCTTTCTTGTTCACTAACAAGCCCATACGTTCTTGCGACTCGTTGCCGATAATTTCTTTATCAGAAAGGGTCGGGTCGCCAACGGGCAGGTTATCCACATATACCACACCGCCAGCGTCTTCAATCAACTCAGAGAGACAATTGAGGTGTCCGCCAGCACCATGGTCGTGGATGCTGCGGATGGGGTTATGCTCACTCTCGGCCATCGCCCTGATGACGTTGCTGACACGCTTCTGCATCTCAGGATTGGCACGTTGCACAGCATTCAACTCGATGGCATTGCTGTATTGGCCTGTATCCACACTCGACACTGCGCCTCCACCCATACCAATACGATAGTTGTCGCCACCCAATACGATGATGACATCCCCCTCTTCGGGTTCCAGCTTCTTGGCATCCTGCTTTTTGGCGAAACCTATACCGCCTGCCAGCATGATTACCTTGTCGTAACCCAGTGTTTCCTTTTCCTTGTGTTCAAAGGTCAGCAGACTTCCGTTGATGAGCGGCTGACCGAACTTGTTGCCAAAGTCGGATGCACCGTTTGAGGCCTTGATGAGGATTTCTTCCGGTGTCTGATAGAGCCACTTGCGCGGTTCGATATTCTTTTCCCAGTCACGGTCGGCCTCGGTGCGCGGATAAGAGGTCATATAGACCGCTGTTCCAGCGAGAGGCAAGCTGCCCTGTCCGCCAGCCAGACGGTCGCGGATCTCTCCACCGCTACCTGTTGCCGCACCGTTGAAAGGCTCCACCGTAGTCGGGAAGTTATGCGTTTCAGCCTTCAGCGAAATCACCGTCTCGATGGGCTTGATTTGGAAGGCAGAGGGCTTGTTAGGCTCAGCAGGGGCGAACTGGTCTACCTTAGGACCGAGGATGAAAGCCACATTGTCCTTGTAGGCCGAAACCAGTTTGTTCGGGTTCTCCTTCGAGGTCCTCTTAATGAGGGCAAAGAGCGTGTTGGGCATCTTCTTCCCGTCAATGATGAAAGTGCCGTTGAAAATCTTGTGACGGCAATGCTCAGAGTTGACTTGAGCGAAGCCATACACCTCGCTGTCCGTCAGTTTTCGACCAATCTTTGCGGATATGCCTTTCAGGTAGTCCATCTCCTCTGCGCTGAGGGCCAAACCTTCCTGCTGATTGTAAGCTTCAATGTCATCAATGTATTGCAGCGGCTCAGGCTTGCGGTCTACGAAGAACACATTCTGGTCAAGGTTCTCGTATCGGTTTTGCAGCATGGGGTCGTAAGGTGCCTTCTTCGACTCCACCTTTTGGAACTCCTCGATACGGACGATGCCCTTGATGCCCATGTTCTGGGTAATCTCTACGGCATTGGTACTCCATGGAGTAATCATCTCGCGGCGAGGCCCGACGAAGTGTCCCTTCACCGATTCCTTCTCAATTAATTCGGCATTACCGAAAAGCCACGTCAGTTTCGAAAGCGTTTCATCAGAAAGAACCGACTTGGATTCAACAGCGATAACTTTCTGATTATTAGAACGGAAAAAGCATATCATAAACACAAGGTATTAGGCATAAAACAATGCCGCAAAGATAGGGTTTTTGTTGGGAATATTCTTCATTTCGGTTAATTTTATTCCTTCTCACCTTCTCAATTGAAAATAATTTCTTACTTTTGCGCACTTTTTCAAGTGCCTCCGACATTAGAGGCACTTTGTATGTTATTCGATTAAAGACACTGAACAACAAGTATTTGTATACACATAGGAAGGGGATATCATGAGACAATCCTTCTTTGAAATCAACTATGAACTGAGCCGCGAGGACGCCTTGCGGGAGATAGACGAGCGCATCCAAAGCGGTGGCAAGGGGTATGTGGTGGTGGCCGACGGGGTGGTACTGAACACCGCCAACCGTACGCCTCATTACCTGCAGGCGGTGAACGGATCGATGTTCTCCGTCTGCGACAGCAGTTTTGTGCCCGTCTATATCCGGTTGATACATGGTCTCAAAGTACACAAATACTACGGCATCGACTTGATGCGTGACCTTATCAGGAAGAAGCAATACAAGATGGCCTTCCTTGGCGGCAAGCAGACGACACTTTACGCTTTACGCGAAAAACTTACAGCCACCGACCCACGCATTGCTGATATGCTGTTTTGGGAATTGCCTTTCTGTGATGTGAGAGATTTTGACTACCAAGGCATTGCTGAAAAACTGAACGTCTATAATGCCGATATTATTTGGGTGTCACTCGGTGCGCCGAAACAGGAGGAGTTCATGAGCCGTATGTTGCCTTATCTCCATCGTGGAGTAATGATTTCTGTTGGAGCGGCCTTCAACTTCCTCAGCGGACAAGGCGAGAAACGGGCTCCGCAATGGATGATTGACAACAACCTGGAGTTCGTCTACCGCATCACCCAAAACCCCAAAAAACAGCTGAACCGCTGTGTATGGATTATCCGCACTCTGCCGCGGCTGCTCTACACCGAATGGAAAGCCAAAAGAAATGCGAAACATTTGAATGACTATAATAAATTATAAAAAATAAGGTATATAACAATAAACGAATAGGAAAATGAAAAAGACATTGGTTTTGATAGTGATAGTGGCAGGTTTGCTGACAGCGTGCCGTACGCCTCGTGACATCGCTTATATGCAGGATGCCAAGCCCAATACCGTCTTCACCACACCTGATGACGGCATCATCCGCTTCCAACCGGGCGACCGATTGAACATCCGTCTCCACAGCCGTGACGAGGAGCAGATGCGCCTCTTCAACATTTGGGGCGGCTGGGGCGGCGGCTGGGGCGGCGGCTGGGGCTACGGCGATGGTTATGGTGACGGCTATGGCTACGGTGGCTACAACAGCTCAGCCTACACCGTCGATGAGAACGGCGACATCGACTTCCCTGTCTTGGGCCACGTCAACATTGCCGGTCAGACCCGCCTTGAAGTGGAAAAAACCATCAAGGACCTCATCCTTGAGCGCAACCTTTGCACCGACCCCACCATCACGGTGAGCTTCACCAACATGAATATTGCTGTCATGGGTAGCGTTGCAGCGCCAGGTCTCAAACCCATCACCAAGGACCGCACCACCATTATGGAGGCCCTCTCTATGGCCCGCGATCTCGACATCAACGGCAAACGCACCAATGTTATGGTGATGCGTCAAGAAGGTGACACCCGGGTACCCTACCTCGTCGACCTCACCCGGGCCGATGATATCTACAATTCACCAGTCTACTACGTCAAGCAAAACGACATCATCTACGTCGAGCCTAACGATAAGGTGAAGCGCAACAGCACCGTCAACGGTAGCGTGGGCTACCAGCCAGGCTTCTGGATTTCGCTCGTTTCGTCAACAGCTGCCATGATTACATCGGTAGCAGCAGTCATTTATCTAATTAAACGAGGTAATTAAAAACTATTGATATGGAACTGATCAACAGCACCTCAAAGTCCACCCGCACAACCTCCAACGGTATGAACTTAGGCGACCTATGGCGCAAGTGCCTACGCCGCTGGCCTTGGTTCATAGTGTCGGTCGCCCTCTTTGTCATCCTTGCGGTAGTGTATCTGAGAATCACACCAAAGACCTACACGCGAGCAGCTTCTCTCATGGTTTCAGAAGAAGGCCACGGTGGCACCTCCTACGACCTGTCGTCGAGCCTCTTCTCTAACCTGGCCATCTTCAAGTTCAAAAACAACACCGACTCAAAGGCCAACGCCAAGAAAGAGATGCTTTATATCCAATCGACGGAAATGCTCGAAAAAGTGGTACGTCACCTGTCGCTCAACGTGGAATACGAAACCGACGGCAAAGGCCACCGAGAGACGCTCTACGGCAGCACCCTGCCTGTTAAGGTACAGTTTCTCGACCTGCCCGAAGACAAAAGCGGTAATTTGACGCTCCATCTGGGCAAAAACATCACCCTTGAACTTGCCGGGGTGGAGACCCCTGTCAAACTGGGTGACACACTCCAGACTCCCTACGGTCGAATCGTCGTCACTCCCGCCCTTGCCTTCTCCGAAGCGGCATTCAACGGGATAACAGTCTACGTCACCCACCACAGTGTTGGAGAAGCTATAAGCACCTGTCGCAGCCGGTTAAAAGCCACCATGAATGAAGATGTCCCTTCCATCATCGACTTCACCTACACCGATGTCAACATCGAGCGGGCCGACGATGTGCTCAACGCCCTCTTCGAGGCCTATAGCCAAGTGGTGGCCGACAACAAGCAACTCATGGCCGATGAGCTGTCGCGACTCATTGACGATCGCATCGACCTCCTCAAGGACGAATTGGGCGATGTAGACGACGACATCTCCACTTTCAAGAGAGATAACTCCATGGCCGATATCCAAGACATCATCCGTCGTGCCAGGGACAAGGAAGCCGAGACCACCAAGAAGATAAACGGCATCAATCACCAACTCCACCTGCTGCGTTACCTGCGCAAATTCATCCTCAATCCCGCCAACATCGGTCAAGTGCTGCCCTCCAACACTGGCATCAACAACAGTGAGATTGAATACCATATCCGCAACCATAACAACAAGCAGTTAGACCGTAACGACTGGGCTGCCAGCATCACCGAAGAGAGCCCCCTCGTCACCGACCTTGATGTGGAGATTGCCAACATCAAGAAAGCCCTTGTCGAGTTGATTGACAATACCATTCTGGCGCAACAAGACCAACTCTTGGAAGTCAGGAGCGAACACGACAAGGCTCTCGGTGAACTGGCAAACACCCCTAACAAGGCCACCTATCTGGTCACCATCGAGCGCCAGAAAAAAGTAAAAGAACAAATCTACGTCTATTTGTTGCAGAAACGCGAAGAGAACGAGCTGTCACAGGCTTTCACTGCCTTCAACACCCTCGTTGTCAGCGCCCCCTCTGGCTCAATGTCACCTACTGCACCAGCCATCCTTCCCATCCTCATTGCAGCCTTGCTCATAGGATTGCTGCTGCCCTTGGCCCTCATCCTGTTGCGTGAGATGATGAACACCAAGATACGCAACCGCAAGGACGTGGACGGAAGCACCGTTCCCTTCATAGGCGAAATCCCTGCCACCAAAGCGGGCGAGCGGATAGTGGTCAATGAAGGCGACAACAGTCCCATTGGCGAAGCTTTCCGCGTCGTGCGCACCAATATGGAATTCATTGCTGAAGGCAAGGGAAATATCGCCATGATTACTTCCGTCGACCCTGCCTGTGGCAAGACCTTCGTGGCCGCCAATCTGGCAGCCGCCTTTGCGCTCAAGGGAGCCCGCACCGTCTGTGTCGACCTCGACCTGCGTCAAGGTGACTTAGCGCATTATGTTGGCAGAAGGGGACAGGGTATCAGTGCCTACCTGAATGGCACAACGGACGATTGGAACGACTTCATTGTGAGTGTCAACGGACACGACTATCTTGACCTCATCCCTGTCGGTTCCATACCGTCCAACCCCGTCGAACTCTTGTCCAATCCACGTTTAAAGGAACTGTTTGACGGGTTACGTGCCAAGTATGATTGGGTAATCGTAGACTGTCCGCCCGTGGAGACTGTAGCCGATACCGCCATAATCGCCCGTCAGGCCGACATGAGTGTCTTTGTCGTCAAGGCCGGTCTCACTGAGCGCACTTCTGTGTCTGTTATCGAAGGCTACAACGAAGAGCAGAGGTATCCAGGCATGACTCTGCTACTCAACGGAACCACAGCTCTGTAACCTATGGGAAAGCCCGTCACCATCATCACGCCGCAACACAGGCTATGGGAAGTCGATTTCCGTGAGATTTGGCGTTACCGCGATTTGGTGGACTTGTTTGTCAAGCGCAACATTGTGGTGCAGTACAAGCAGACCATCCTCGGGCCGTTGTGGTATCTTATCCAGCCTCTGCTGACTGTGCTGATGAACATGGTGGTCTTCGGCGGCATCGCCAAGATAAGCACTGACGGTGTGCCACAGGCTCTATTCTATATGGCGGGTAACGTCTGCTGGTTCTACTTTGCCGACTGTCTCAACCAGACCGCCACCACCTTCACCACCAACCAGGCCATGTTCGGCAAGGTCTACTTCCCCCGCTTGGTGGTGCCCATCGCCACCGTCATCAGCAATCTGCTTCGCTTCGGCATACAGATGGGACTCTTCGTGGGCTTCTATCTCTATTTCTTCTTCACGGGTGCTGACATCCACCTCACGTGGGCAGCTTTTCTCATCCCCTTACTCATCGTCCTTTTGGCCGGTCTCGGATTGGGTTTCGGTATCCTCGTGTCTTCAATGACTACCAAATATCGCGACCTCACCATCCTCTTCACCTTCATCGTGCAGCTGTGGATGTACGGCACACCCATCGTCTATCCCTTGTCGATAGTGACCCACTCCACCCTACGCCTGTTTATCATGGCCAACCCCATGACCTTCGTCATCGAAGCCTTCAAATATGCGACCTTGGGTCAAGGCTATTTCTCATGGCTCGGTTTGGGCTATAGCTTTGCCTTTATGTGCGTCCTCCTCGTGGTAGGCGTAATGGTATTTAATAAGGTGCAACGGACGTTTATGGACACCGTATAATGAAAACAAAAAAGAGAGAAGAATGTGGTTTTTCACTCGAATTCAAGAATAATGTGTATTTTTGCAGTTGAAAACACTAAGGATATTATGGAAACGAATGATGTCATAGAAGTCAGCAAGACAACGTTGGGATACATTCCTAAGTCCTACGCCGATGTGATGATGATGCTCTACACAATGCCCATCACAAAGGACGTGAAGCGCCATATCGGGTTACGCCTTGTCAAAGAAACAAACAAGGGCAGCTATTTAGCAGAAGCATTCGACCGTCTCAGCCATCTCTCTACACTCGAAGACGGATGGGCTGGCGAAGGAAGCTATGCCGTATCTCGTGATGTACTGAGAAACGTGAAGAGTGTTCTGCTTGTTTCTGAAGAAGAAGACTGGCAGCATTGGATGATATCACCCGATGTGAATGGAACACTCTTGCTACAATCCGACACCCACATTGCCAGTATCAGTATTGGTGAAAAAGAGTTCTCTTATCTGTCCAAAAAAGACGGATGTCGTAATGGCAAAAGCCACATCCCGTTTGACGCAGAATCTATGCTTAACATTATGCGGAGCATTTACTAATGGAGGGAATGGATAAAGACACATCGGTGACCACTGCCTCAATTATTGACAACGAAGATGTGACCCATACGTTACATCCTGAATGGATTGTGCGAGGACGGTTGCAACTCTCCGCCTTTGCCCTGCAGCCAGGTGAGACCTATATTTCCGTAAACCGCCCCATCATTTCAACCTATCATGACGACATTCGGAATTTCATTTTGAGCCACCCATCCTTCATCGCAGATGGAGGCAAGTATAACTTGGCAAAGATGAATGTTGGAAAGATTCGAGCAATAGAAATAAACGCAGGAGGCAATACGCTTAATGCAGATGTCGAAGTTGAGGCAAGGGCAATGCACACAGCATCTCATGCTGGCATATTCACCCGCGTTGAAGGCAAGAACATTAAGGCAGGACAGACCATCAAAGTGGAAAAGCAGGAAAAAGGGGTATCCTCGGATGACATTTTAATTGAATTAAGGCTTGCGCTACTGTCAATGTCCACTATGGAATGTTGCATGTTGGCATAATACTGTTTCGGCAATTATGGACGCAATCACTTTTGAAGGAGTAGGGAAGCAATACCGCTTAGGCACGGTGTCCTCAGGCACTATCAGCCACGACTTGAACCGTTGGTGGGCTGTCAACGTGATGCACAAGGAAGACCCCTACCTGAAGATTGGCGAGACCAACGACCGCGCCCACAAAGGCGAAAGTGAGTATGTTTGGGCCTTGAAGGACATCAACTTCAAGGTTGAGGAGGGCGACGTGGTAGGAATCATCGGCAAGAACGGAGCGGGCAAGAGCACCCTGCTGAAGCTCCTCAGTCGCGTCACTGCGCCTACCACCGGCAAGATAACAGCATACGGTCGCATCGCAAGTCTGTTGGAGGTTGGAACCGGTTTCCACCCTGAGATGACAGGGCGTGAGAACATCTATATGAACGGAGCCATCATGGGCATGACCAAAGCCGAAATTACCCGCAAACTTGACGAGATTGTAGACTTCAGTGGCTGTGAGCGTTATATCGACACTCCTGTGAAACGTTATTCCAGCGGTATGACCGTCCGGCTCGGCTTCGCCATCGCTGCCCATTTGGAGCCGGATATTCTTGTGGTGGATGAAGTGCTTGCTGTGGGTGATGCTGAGTTCCAGAAGAAAGCCATTGGGAAGATGCAGGACATTTCGCATGGAGGGGGAAGGACGGTTTTGTTTGTTAGTCATAATATGGCGGCGGTGAAGAGCTTGTGTAAAACAGGAATCCTTCTTGAGAATGGTAGGATAAAACAGTTGGGTGGAATTTTCGATGTAGTAAATTCGTATTTGTCAGAACAGGAATCATATTTCCTGATAAAAGACAATATTCAAACCATTGATAAAGATTTGATTATCAATAAAATAATGATAAACGGTACAGAATCCTCTGTTTCAAGAATAACTCATAACCAGCCCACATTGAGTTTTCAAATAGAAGGGAAAGCCAATAACATATCAAATGCAGAAATATGTCTGATTTTGAAAAATAATAATGGAGAAGCATTGGCATTATTCTCGCTTTCTGAGGACTCTCCTTTGTTAACACTTGATGGAGAATTCCATTTTAGTAAAAAAATCCTACTCCCTGAAAGGCTGCATCATGGCATGATTAGAATTGATCTTCATATACATCAGCCCAATGTACAATATTACCTTGTTGCTAACAATTGTTGCTGTTTGGATGTCGAAGGATATATTCCTGCTACAGGCCAAATTAGATCCATTAATTCTGGCTTTATTACTCTAATTGAAAAAAATGATTGATTCGAAAATGTTATGTTTCCAAGTCCTTATTATTCGTTACTATATAATTTGGCTGTCATAAGCAGCTTATCTAACAGAAAGAGTTCAATATGGATTCAAAGATTGTATGAAAAAGCCTTAATGGAAAAAACACAAAATTATCCGATATTGACTTATGTTAATCGTCAATTCTTTATTTGTCCTTTCTCTCATAAATTGTTGTTTTATCAAAGGCTATTTCCTCTCTATGATAGACAACTTTTCAAATTATGCCTGTATACTCATAATGAATTAAAGCGAAAGATCAACATAATCGATGTAGGTGCAAATGTTGGTGATACTATAATAAATATTGGCATTAAGGATGCTTTTTATCTATGTATTGAAGGAGACAACACTTTTTCCCATTATTTACAGAAGAATCTTAAAAAATACCATTATGCCCTTGAAAAATGCTTTCTTAGCGACGATAACGAGGAGCAACCCTATCAAATAACAACTTCCAAAGGGACTGGCCATCTTGTAAAAAGCGATAATATTGTTACCAAATTAATAACATTAGACAGCTTAATTGAGAAAAAATATCCAAATCTTATATTCGACTTGATAAAGATAGACACGGATGGTTTTGATTTCAAAGTAATCCGAGGAGCAAAACATAGTTTACTGAAATGGCATCCTTTGTTATTCTTCGAATGGGATAAAGCCACCCTTGTAGAACAAGGAGAAGACCCTCTTTCAATTTTCCCACTGCTCAACGAAATAGGGTATAGTAGATGCATCCTATTCGATAATTTCGGGAATCCTTTTGGCAAAGTAGAATCCTCAGACAGTCAAACGCTTAGTATTCTGATTGATAAGACGCATGGTGAAGGTCTTCCTTTCTATTACGATGTGCTCGCAATTTCTGAAAAAGGTTTGTTTAACATAGATCAATTATATTCCCTGTTTTTTGAAGCAAAACACGCCCCATGAAAATCCTCTACGACCATCAAGCCTTTGCATTTCAATCCCACGGTGGCATCTCTCGCTGCTTTGCGGAGCTTTACAAGCACCTGCCCAAGGACATTGAGGCGGAGATTGCCCTTGATGAGTCGAGCAACGTGTATATGAACGAAATGGGTATCGGGAAGCCCTTCGGATATTGGCTCGACCATTTCATTCTGCCCATCCAGTGGCCCATGAAGAAGAAAATGTTTGTGGCATACAACCTGATGCGGGGCAAAGGCGAAGGCTACTACTGGAACCAATCCAAATATAACAAGGAGTTCACCGTCAAACGGCTGTCCAAAGGCGGTTTCGACGTGTTCCACCCTACCTATTATGACGACTACTTCCTGCCTTACCTCAACGGCAAGCCCTTTGTGCTGACCATCCACGACATGATACCCGAATTATACCCCCAGTATTATCCTCGCAACGACATCCAAATAAAGATGAAAAAGAAACTGGCTCCATTAGCCACTGCCATCATTGCCGTTAGCGAGAATACAAAGCGCGACATCGTGCGGCTTTTGAATGTGCCGGAAGAGAAAATCCATGTCATATATCACGGATGCTCCTTCCCCAAAAAGAGTGATTTCGCCGTACCCTATCACCAGCCCTATCTGCTCTTTGTCGGAGAAAGGGGTTTGTACAAGAACTTTGTGCCGTTTGTCTATCATATCACCCCCGTTCTCAAGAGGCATCCCAAACTAACCGTAATCTGCACGGGAAGACCTTTTACTGAGTTTGAAACCCAACTGATAAATGAATGTGGAGTTTGCGACCGTTTCGTCCACCATTGGGTCAATACAGACGAAGAGTTTTTTGCGCTCTACCATCAAGCCTTGTGTTTTGTCTTCACCAGTGAATACGAGGGGTTCGGCATCCCTATCCTTGAGGCATACACTGCCGACTGTCCCGTGATGCTGAACCACGCCAGTTGCTTCCCCGAGATTGCTGGCGATGCCGCCATCTATTTCGAAATGGAAACAGGGGCATCAAACCTTGCCGAGAAAATGGAGGAGATGCTGTCCATGAGCCATGAAGAACGGGAAGACCTGCTCGCCAAGCAAAGGAAACGGCTGACTCTGTATTCGTGGGATAAAAGTGCAGAGCAGTTGTCGCAGATTTATAGGCAGGTAGCAGAAAAACATGGTTGTTGATTGTCGATGTCGGTAAAAGTTTGCACTTATTTCTTGCAAAAGGACTTGCACAATCAAAAAAATAAGTAATTTTGCACCCGCATTCCCGATTTTCCTATGAAAATCGGACCTCTGCTTCCTAAATTAAGACAATTTATGTATAAAAGAGTCTTTGACATAGAGAACCAACTTGACGAGGCCATGTTCTTATTTGGTGCTCGTCAAGTGGGAAAATCCACGCTTCTTCAAGAACGCTTCCCTAACGCAGTCTATTACGACCTACTTATTGACAACGTGAGGAAAGCCTTCAAGCGTAACCCCGACTCGTTCAGGCAGGCTCTTCTTGCCAAACCTGCAGGGACACTTGTCATCGTGGATGAAATCCAGAAAGTCCCCGAGCTTCTCGACAGTGTCCACTGGTTAATGGTAAACAAAGGTTTATGGTTCATCCTAAGCGGTTCCAGTGCCCGCAAACTCAAGCGTTCAGGAGCAAACACTCTTGGCGGACGAGCCATACCCAGGACACTGTTTCCTCTGGTCTGGAAAGAAGTTCCGGATTTTATAATTGACAAGGCCGTCCAGAACGGCATGATTCCCAGACATTACCTTGTCGATGACGCTACAGACCGTCTTGAAGGTTATGTGGAAGTCTATCTCAGGGAAGAGATTCGTGACGAAGCAGCCGTTCAGGATGTCGAAGCCTTCGAACAATTCATGGAAGCCGCCGCCATCTCTGACGGAGAGATAATCAACTATTCTAACATCGCAAGTGATTGTGGCGTTGCTGCAAAGACCGTCAAGGCCTATTACCAGATTCTGAAAGACACCCTCATGGGATATGAAATACCCGCCTACACAAAGGCCGTCAAGCGGAAAATAGTACAAGCACCAAAATTCTACTATTTTGACGTAGGTTTGGCAAACTATCTGATGGGGCGGCATCACTTGAAACGAGGTTCAGACGACTACGGCCATGCTTTCGAGCACCTTATCATGCAGGAAATCGTCGCCTATCGGGGATACTATCGCCGCCGCGAAAAAATTTCATACTGGCACACTTATAACCATCAGGAAGTGGATGCTGTTATCGGTGATGCCAAGGTGGCTATTGAAATCAAATCCAGCGAAGAGGTAAAAACACGGCACAAAGCCGGCCTCAAGGCATTCAAAGAAGAGCATCCTGACTGCCGACTGATGCTTGTCTCCCTTGACCCTATAACCAGGCCATCGGGCGACGTGGAGCTGGTCTATATAATTGATTTTTTCAAGATGCTTTGGAACGGTGAAATCTTCTGACTGGCTGAACACCGACGATATAGAGAAAAAATTGTATTTTTGCAAATTCAATATAGAGCAGCCATGCAACTCACCATCATCACCATCAACCTCAACAACCGCGACGGCCTGCGCCGTACGATGGAGAGCGTCGTCAGCCAGACCTGCCAAGACTTCGAGTACGTGGTTATCGACGGCGGCTCGACTGACGGCAGCCGCGAAGTCATCTTGGAGCATCAAGAACGGCTGGCCTACTGGTGCTCAGAGCCTGACCGAGGCATCTACAATGCCATGAACAAAGGAGTGGCTCATGCCACTGGAGATTATTGTTTGTTTCTGAATTCGGGGGATTATCTTTACAACAAGGATGTGGTGAAGGAGGTTTTGCCAGAGTTGGATGGGAGGTATGATATTGTGTATGGAAGAATAAATCTTGAAGATTCCAACGGCCACATCATTTCACCAAAAGAAAGATTCAATCATGTTGTAAATTCTATAAAAATGATTAGTGAAAACGAATCAGTTCCTCATCAATCATCTTTCATCAAAACATGCCTGTTAAGTAATAACCCATACGACGAGAGTTATCGAATCATGGCAGATAAGAAATTTCTCGTAGAATGCTATTTCAAGCAGAATTGCATGTTTCACTACATCCCTAAGGTTATTTCCGTATTCAAATTGGGAGGTATCAGTTACACGGAAACAAGTATAGTAAAAACAGAATTCAATAGAATAAACGATGCCTTGTTCCCTAAACGATTAGTGGAAGACATCTGTCTCCTTGATTCCGAGCTGCTATTCCTTTGGTCCCAGATTCCAAACAGTTATCGGTTTAGGAAATTGCTTTTACATCTACTTGCTTATCTAATAAAGCTATATAATCTTTTAAATGGATTTCTCAATTATTACCATCAACAAAAACAATGCCAACGGCCTTGAAAAGACCATTCAAAGCGTTTTAGGACAAACCTTCAAGGGTTTTGAGTATATCGTCATAGATGGAGATTCTACCGACGGCAGCAAAGAAGTATTGGAGAAGTATAAAAACAAACTAAATATTGCTGTTTCTGAACCCGATAGCGGAATCTACAACGCAATGAATAAAGGAGCAAAGTATGCTCATGGCGAATATTTACTGTTTCTGAACTCAGGGGACGAATTATTCGACAAAGGTGTTTTAGATAAGGTCATGAAATTGGGGATAAAATCCGATTTGGCCAGTGGAGTTTGTTACAACTATTCTGCAGACGAAACACTTTTCTATTATCCGCCGAAAAATATTTCACTATATACATTCATTGGCGGTAGCCTACCACACCCTTCCACTTTCATTAAAAAGACACTATTCTTTCTAATTGGCGGTTATCATGAAGAGTATAAAATCATGTCTGATTGGTGCTTTTTCATCGAAGCCGCCATAAAACACAATTGCAGCTACGAGACCATACCAACCATTGTTGCTCGTTATAATCTTTTTGGAATCAGCACGACATCTCATGTGATAGAAGATGAGCTATCGCAAAAATGGTTAAGAGACAATTTTGGCCGAATTATTGATGACTATATAAATCTTGAAGATGAAGCACTGTCAAACTGTATGTATTGGTTGTCAAATCTTAAAGGTACAACAAAAAAAACATGCACGCTGCCATTCAAGATTTTAAACCATTTCTTAAAGCTTAGAAATCGCCTCAGTAAGAGAATAAGTATTGTTAAACAATGATGTCTTTTTCAATCGTCATACCCACCTACAATGGAGCAGACTTTGTGGCACTGGCTATCGAGTCGGCACTGAGCCAAACGCGACCTGCCGATGAAGTCATCGTATCGGATGACGGATCGACCGACCAAACCATGAACATCGTGAATGAATATGGTGACAAGATAAAAGTGTTTTGCAATCCAAACGGCCCTTCGGGATTCGTGCAAGGGTGGAACAATGCTATCTCACATGCCACCATGGACTTTATCTCCATCCTGCATCAGGACGACCTCCTTGCTCCGACGTATTTAGAAGAGGCTGAGAAGGCTCTCATCCAATATCCAAAGGTGAAACATCTATTCGTTCCATGTAATTACATTGACGAAAACGGGGAAGTAACATCGATGCCTGATTTTTGCGATAACATGGTGAAATACTATACTGGCAAGCAATATGTGAAGGCATACTACACATTGGGGAGCCCTCATATTCACCGTTGTCCTGGCGTAATCACCCACCGAGACGTCTTCAAAGTCTGCCCATACCGGCCAGAAGCTGGACATATTGCTGACGACGACTTCTTTTATCGCGTGGGACAATATACAGATGTCATTGGGCTGATGAAGCCTCTGGCTTCCTATCGTATGCACTCAAAGTCGGAAACAGGGCATATTGGCGACCTTGAATTATCGAAAAGATTGCTTCGCGATTATGATTTCCAATTGAAACACTTTAATGATAACGCCCTATTTGACGATGTAGACCGACAGTATTTCAAACATATGAAATGTAGATTTCTAAGAAGAGTATTGGGCTATGGGATGAAAGAATTCAACCTCAAAGACATTGCCTATGCCATAAGGTACGCTTAACTTGAGAAGTCAGCAACGACGACGATAACGAAAAAAGTTGTATTTTTGCACCCGAACCACCAGATAAAGTAAAAGAGCGATGGGAACTTACATCAACAGCGGGAATTCCTCTTTCCGCGATTCGCGCAACAGTGAGTATGTCGACAAGTCAGGGCTTATCAGCGTGATTAACAAGACCCTATTTACCAGACAGCGTTTCACCTGCATCAGCCGTAGCCGCAGGTTCGGTAAATCAATGGCAGCTGAAATGCTGACCGCCTATTACGACCATTCGTGCGACTCGAGAGAGCTATTCTCCGACCTCGAAATTGCCAACGACCCTTCGTTCGAGAAGCATCTGAACAAATATCCTGTCATCTATTTAGACATGACAGACTTCGTGACTCGCTATCGGGAAGTCGACCTTGTTGATAAGATGACGGCAGACGTGATGAAAGACATCCAAAAAGCCTATCCTGACATACCCGTGGAGCAGGAGGACGATTTGATGGAGTTGCTGATTCGCATTGATTCTGCCACCAACGAACGCTTTTTCTTCGTCATCGACGAATGGGATACCATTCTTCGAGAGTGCTCTGACAACCCATCCATGACGAAACGCTATGTAGACTGGTTAAGACGAATGTTCAAGTCAAAACAAGCCAACGATGTGTTTACGGGGGTATACTTGACGGGCATCTTGCCTATCAAGAAGTATAACACCCAGTCGGCGCTGAACAACTTTGAGGAATATTCCGTCACCGACCCAGGCGACTTGGCTCCTTTTTTCGGATTCACTAAAGACGAGGTGAAACGCCTATCGCTGAAATACAACATGGACTTCGACGAGTTGGAGAAATGGTATGATGGTTACACCATCGGAGACGAGGAATCCATATTCAACCCCAACTCCGTTATGACGGCAATAAGGCGCCGCCGATGCAGCGGCTATTGGCGCAAAACTGCATCCTACGAAGCCATTGTACCCTATATCAAAATGAACTTCGACGGGTTGAAAGACGACATCGTGGCACTTCTCGCCGGAGGCAGGGTAAATGTGAACACTACGAAATTCCAAAACGACCTTTCGATAGTCAACAGCAAGGACGATGTGCTGACGGTGCTGATTCACTTAGGATACCTTTCGTTTGACTGGACAAAGAATGAATGTTATGTCCCCAACTACGAGGTGTCGGAAGAATTGCAGAATGCCGTTGAAGACTCAGGATGGACGGGGATAATGAAAACGCTACAGAAATCGGAGCAGTTGCTGAATGACACTTTAGCAGGCAATGCAGAGGCTGTGGCCGCCGGCATCGACCGCGCCCACGACGAGAACACTAGCATCCTCTCCTACAACGACGAGAACTCGATGGCCTGTGTGCTGAGCATCGCCTATATCTACGCCAAGGGCGACTACATCATCCACCGTGAATACGCTACCGGCAAGGGCTTCGCTGACCTCGTACTCATCCCCCGCAAGAACGTCGATTCACCTGCCCTCATTATTGAGCTGAAATACGACCAGGATGCCGACACCGCCATCGACCAGATCAAGCGCAAGGACTATCCCTCCAAGATAGCAGAATATGCCGACCGCCTACTGCTCGTTGGCATCAACTACGACAAGAAGACTAAGAGGCATTCCTGCGTGATAGAGAAAGCATGAAAGTCCTTTATTGCATAGACAGCCTATGCTCTCCAGGGGGTACTGAGAGAGTGACTACCACGAAGGTCAATTGGTTGGCTGAATACGGCAATGTAGAAGTTTTCCTATTGTCTCTTTATGAAGAGTCCCCTGCTTACTTCCAATTATCCGACAAGGTCAACCATATTTGTATACACTGTGACACAACCTCCAAAAGGAAGTACAAGGAAGAACTCCAATACATCCTATCGCAAATAATACCAGATATTACCGTGTGCGTTTCTGGATTGTCGACACACTTGCTCCCGAAAACAAAAGACAGCAGCAAGAAAGTGCTTGAATTTCACTATACAAAGAATTATCTTGTTAACTTTGTTAAAGGCATTGAGACACTTCGATTCAAAAACCTACATTTAATAAAGATGGCCTTGTTACAATGGCAACTAAAAAGGACATCAACAAAGTACGACTGTTTTGTTGGGCTTACGCAACGAGATGTTGCTCTATGGGGTAACCCAAAAAACATGACTTATATTTACAATCCGCTTTCTTTTCGAGCGGAAAAGAAATCTTCATGTTCAAATCATAAGATTATCGCCGTTGGCAGTTTCACCCCTGCCAAGGGGATGGATTTGCTGATTCGAGCCTTTGGAACCATCGCCAAATGCCATCCAGACTGGACACTTAATATCTATGGGAGTGGGCAAGATGAAGCTTTATTAATTCGCCTCATTAATGAATACAGCATTGATAGTCAAGTCTTTTTATGTAAGCCATGTAGTGATATAAAAGAAAAACTGATTGAAAGTAGTATTTACGCTTTCCCTTCTCGTAGCGACGGATTTGGACTGGTAATTACCGAAGCCATGGAATGCGGTCTACCCACCGTGGCAATGGATTGCGAATGCGGTCCTCGAGAAATAATGACTCCCAATTGCGGTATATTAGTACCGCCAAAAAGCATTGATGGTTTTGCTAACGCTTTAGAGAGGTTGATGGATGACGAACCCCTAAGAATTGATATGGGGAAAAACGCCCAACTCAGAGCTACATTTTTCTATCCTGACAATATTATGCCCCAATGGCTGAAACTCTTTGATTCATTACTCACAAACGGAAACGGAGAATCATGAGAATACAACCCTCAAATATTAAGAGTTTCATCGAAAAGACACGCGAATTCGGGTTGTACATACCGATTACTAATGTATTGATGACCTATGCCAATTGTATTCTCTCTGATAAAGCCCTAACAACCATCTCTTACAACAGGAATAAAAGAATACAGCAACACTTGGTGCCGATTGTGGAAAGATGCATAGGAAGCACTTCATTGAACGCAACCTACGAGCCAAGCTCTGAAACAATCTGGTTCTGTTGGCTGCAAGGAGAAGAGAACCTACCTATCATTCAACACCTGTGCTTATCCAGTATACGAGCCAACTCGAATGGACATCATGTGATCGTACTCAATAACAAGAATTACACCCAGTATGTTCATCTTCCCAAAATTGTTATTGACACTTATCTCTCGGGAAGAATGAAGCCAGCACATTTTGCAGACATTCTGCGAGTGAACCTACTGGCACAACAAGGAGGTCTGTGGCTGGATGCCACCATGTTGCTTACCACGCCCATCCCTGAAGAATGGTTCAAGTCGCCATTTTACACCATCAAGACCCTGCCAGAAGGCCATTACGTTTCCCAATGCCGTTGGGCTGTCTTTTGCTTATCGGGCATGAAGGGTTCGCCAATATATTCACTTCTCGCCAACGCTTTCGAACAATACCTGTCAAGCGGCAAAGTGTTTGTTGACTATTTTATGTTCGATCACTTTATCGACGTTCTATATCGTACCCTTCCCGAAATCAGGCATCAAATAGATCAAGTACCATACAACAACCCCGATGTTCACAGCTTGGAAACAATGCTTTTCGAGGAAAATAAAGTTGAAACATTTGAGAAGCTTCGTCAACAAACATATCTATTCAAACTCAGCACTTTGGACAATCATCGTCTTCAATCGAAGCACAGTTCCCAAATCCTATTATCCTATCTAACAGAACTATATGATGAATAATAACAGCTTAGTAATTAAAGAAAACTCAACCCTATGCAACTACTCAACTATCTGTACTTTATAATCATCACTTTTCTGGGCTTCATGTTCCTCTACAGGTCAGGAATTGTCATCCGGCATCCTTTAGACCGCAATCAACAGATGAAGCTTAATGGGCCAGAATCATTGTGGTTCCTTACTTTCTCCACAGGATTGTTAGCCTTCTCGGCAAATGCGTTCAAAATTGACCTGATGGCGATACGATTATTGGTTCTGGAGATACTATGCGTATTGGGCATCTTCAGGTTGAGAAACCAACAATCGACAAGACTCACGAACAAGCCAGTCTTCAGTGCTGCCATGTGGGTATATGCCCTCTATCTGCTATGGATTGTCATTGGCTGTTTTTACACATCATCAGTAACCCATGGCATCCGTACGGTGTTGAAATACCTCTATCCTTTCGTGCTTTGCCTATTCGCCTCAGCCGCAGTGCGCGATGGCGAGGTTTTTATCAAAGCGGGACAAGGAGCTGTGCTTGTAGGCATCATATACTTAGCTTTCGCCTTCATTCCATATATTCGCCTTTTAATTCCAGGGGTATTTTGGTATAGTACAGCTGCAGCCATCAACTTCATTTCCCTAATGATTTTCTGCCTAACTTTGTTCTTCTTCTCCGACGCGAAGAAGAAATACCTGACCCTAACGCTTCTCTTCCTCCTTCCCTGCTTCCTTTGGGTGTTCCGCACCAGCATCATGGGCTCCATTGTCGCTCTCGGTGCCTTCTTTTTCATCAAATATCGATTGAAATCTCTGCCCATTCTGCTGGCTATTGGAATAACAGGCGTTGTAGCGGTGTTCACCATACCCAGTTTATACAGCAAAATGTTCAAAAAAAACCAACAGCTAACTCTTGAACAATTTCGAGAAGGAAATATGACTTTAGAAAATGTAGAGAGCAACGCAAGATTCTCCATGTGGGAAAACGCAGAAAGACTCTTTTACAAGAAACACCCTATCCAAGGTGCCGGAACAGGAAATCTGCAAAGGTATATGTATGAAGACTTTGGGAAACAAAACAATAAAGATGTTATACACGGCGATTTTATACAGCAGAAATGTGACAATGGTTTAATCGGCCTTATCTTATATGCTATGATTGCAGTTTTTATATTCTTTCACTGCTTCATTGTGTATCACTCCAATAACAATACCATAACAAAAATGTGTGCCATTACTGCAGGTGCCTCAATGCTTGGTATTTATGTCACGCTTTATTCTGATAACGTGGTCAATTATTCCATGGCCACTCTCTCCATGCCCTTCGGATTTTATGGAATGATGCTGGGACTGTTGCAAAAGAGCGAAAAAGCATGACCTCTCGTGCCTCCAATCTCGACTTCATCCGCACACTCGCTATAACTTTCGTTGTAGCAAGTCATTTCTTCCTACATACACCTTTCAACACGACACCTTTCAGCGGATTGGAGATGTTCCTATTAGGAATAGGACAGACACTATTCATGACCAACGTCTGCCTATTTATGATGCTGACAGGCTATCTCAATGGCAACAAACAGGTGAGCCGCAAGTATTACAGAAGTGGCCTGCGGATACTGGTATCTTATTTGTTGTTCTCTGTACTAACCATCTTGTTCAGAAAGTATTATATGCACGAAGACTATTCTTGGAGTCAGTGGGCCATGAAGATAACGGACTTCTCGGCTATTCCATACGGTTGGTATATCGAAATGTGGATTGGATTGTTTTTGCTGACACCCTTCCTGAACATCTTGTGGCACGGCATCGACAGCAAACGGCATCGGCAGGTGTTAATAGCAACGTTGTTCATAATGTGCGCCCTGCCCGATTTCACCAACCGATACGGACTCTATCTAATGCCAGGTTATTGGGTACAAGCCGCTTCTCCTCTCATCTACTTTTTCTTAGGATGTTATTTTCGTGAATATCAACCCATAGCCAACCTCAAGCTATTGGGAAGTGTCATCATAGCTCTTTGCTTGGTAAATCCATTGCTTTCTCTCATTCTCATGCCAGGCCACACAATGTTGCATATCATAGGTGGACATAGAGGCATAGTGGTTGTCCCATTGACGGTTCTCGTTTCCCTGATGTGCTATAAGTCGGAGTTCAAATCGGAACGTGCCAAAAGAATCTTGCAAAGCATTTCGTCAGCATCATTGGATATGTATCTTGTCAGTTTCATCTTCGACGCTCTCTACTACCCGTTGGTGAGAGACTATCTCTTTGGAGGTCAGACTCCTTTCCTCCTAACCTTCCTCGTCACCGTGCCGTTAGTATTGCTATCATCGTATGTTGTGGCTTGGGTGACTGAGAGAATACGTAGAGGAGTTGTCCATCAATGAAAAAAGCGTATCTTTGCCGTTGAATAATCAATACATGGTCACCGTAGTCATCCCTTTATATAACAAAGTCCCTTTCATAAGCCGAACGCTGGACTCGGTTGCAGCACAGACTTATACCGACTACGAGGTAGTGGTGGTAGACGACGGCTCCACCGATGGCAGCCCCGAAATCGTAGCCAACCATCAACTCTCAACTCTAAACTCTAAACTAAGACTAATCCGTCAATCAAACGCTGGCGTATCCACCGCCCGAAACAGAGGTATTGAAGAGGCTTTAGGCGAATTTATTGCCTTCCTTGATGCTGATGACGAATGGAAACCAGACTATTTGGCCACACAGATGGCACTGGTAGAAAAGTACCCCAAGTGCGATGTGTTTGCAACCAACTACGAATTTCGAGATGAAAAAGGAAACGTCACCCCGACCATCATCCGTAAGTTGCCGTTCGAAAGTGAGGACGGTAAACTGACCAACTATTTTGAGGTAGCCAGTTGTTCACACCCTCCCCTCTGGACTTCTGCCGTAATGGTTCGCAAATCAGCCATTCAGTCCATTGGTGGTTTCCCCGTCGGCATCAAGAGCGGCGAGGATTTGCTGACTTGGGCGCGGGTAGCGGCAAAGTGCAAGATAGCATGGAGCAGAAATGTGTTAGCAGTATTTGTCAGAACACCTTCCGACAACACTACACTAGACAAAGCGCAACAACGTGCAGGAGGTGAGGAATACATCCTTCAAGAACTATTAAAACTGTATGATAATTGTAAGGATAGCTCGATGAAACCACAGATGAAAGCATACATAATCAGGTGGTATAAGATTTATTCAATATTACTCATACAAACAGGGCGGGGACGTCTGGTGCTTTCCGTTGCCAAAAGGGCTCTTGCTTTCGGAGGAAAAGCCCTTACGTTTCTGCCTTTGATTTGCATCAGCTTTTTACCAGTTAAGACTGCAAAAAAAACTATCAAAATGTTGAGTAATTCTCGATTCAAAAGCAACAGATCCTTTTCCCTATTCATTAAGAAATATGCAAACAAAGTGTTGAACAAGACATCCATCCTACTCCCTGATGAACTATTCCTACGCTTACGCTGGTGGCTTAGCGACATGGAGTATCCATTGAATCTATATAATCCCAAAACATTTAATGAAAAACTTCAGTGGCTAAAGATTCACGACAAGCGGCCCGATTATACTAAAATGGTCGATAAATACGAGGCAAAGGAGTGCGTAGATAACATTTTAGGTCCTGGACACACCATCCCAACACTTGGTGTATGGAATCGTTTTGATGAAATAGACTTTAGCACATTACCTGACAAGTTTGTTCTAAAAGCCACCCATGACAGTGGGACAGTCGTAATCTGCCACAATAAAAAAACTTTTGATTTCACATCAGCCCGACAATTGATAGAGAAACGTCAGAGTATTAACTTCTATTGGATTTATCGCGAATGGCCATATAAAAACGTAAAACCTCGTATTATCGCTGAACAATATATGGAGGATGAAAATGGGGAAGATTTAAAGGATTATAAGTTTTTCTGCTTTGATGGCGAGCCCAAAGTAATGTTTGTTGCAACTGACCGAAACAATCCAAATGCAGAAACCAAATTCGACTTTTATGACATGAACTTCCAACATCTTCCATTTACCAACGGCCATCCCAATGCCAACACCAAAATCAACAAGCCAACCAAGTTTGAAGAAATGAAAAAAACAGCCGCCCTTTTGTCCAAGGGCATTCCTCATGTACGTATTGACCTTTATGAAATAAATGGGAAGGTATATTTCGGTGAATGGACTTTCTTTCACTGGTCAGGGCTTACGCCCTTTCATCCTAAGGAATGGGATGACACACTTGGCAATTGGATTAAACTACCAAATAGGAAAAAATGAGAAGCGTTTATTGTTTACACGGCGACACAAGAGACGTAGATAGCTTCAAACGCTACCTATATATAGATAGTCAATTGGACAATGTGAATTTGATATGGGATTGTGAATCACCTGATATCCTGTTCTCCACCGAACATATTTATTCCAATAAAAGGTTTTGGAATCAGTTCAAACAGCTGTCACAAAAAGCAAAGGTGAACATTTTTTATTCACTTGAAGCTGCTACTATTGATTTCAACATTTTCGACATTGGAATCACTTGGGATAACAGTATCACTGGACCTCGCCATTGTCAAGTTCTCCCAACAGAAGACATAGCCACGAGATTTATAACAAAAAAAGAGAATGAAATAAGAACAGCAGAAGAAGCCCGCAAATTATTGGATGGTAGGAAATTTTGCAATTTCTTATACAGTAATGGCGTTGCCCATCCCATGCGTGACAAGTTGTTCTACGAGTTGTCTAAATACAAGCGTGTGGACTCGTTGGGAAAGCACCAGAATAACGTTGAGATGCCGGGGACAGGTTACGAAGGTCATGCAGTTGAATGCGTAGGAATCAAGAATGGATACAAGTTCTCAATAGCTTGTGAGAATGCTTGGTTTCCTGGATATACTACAGAAAAGATTCTGACCAGTCTAGAAGCCCACACCATACCCATATACTGGGGCAACAAAGATATTACTAAAGATATAAATCCTGAATGCTTTGTTAACGTAATGGAATTCGACAACCTTGAAAACATGGTAAAAAGAGTCCGCGAAATTGATGAGGACAACAATTTATGGAGCAAGATGGTATCGCAGCCATGGTACACAAAAGAACAAAACAGAGAAAAGGTTGCTCGTAGAAACGCCTATTTTGATATGATGCATAACATATTTACAGGTGACATACATTCACTTATTTTTCGCGGTCAAGGGACATGGGAGAACCAATATCGCGACTTCTATTATAGAAAAGGGCCAAGAAACATGTTCCAAAAGGTGATGAACCGACTTGGATTGGAATAACAGATATGATGAATATAGTATATATTAGTCGTGAATATCCTCCATCAAAACGATTGGGGGGAATTGGTTCGCATGTGAAGACGGATGCCGAATCATTAGCCCATAGAGGTCACAAAGTTACGGTAATAGCAGCATCAGACGACACGCGACTGGACAGTCGCGAGATAGTGAACGGAGTGCATCTCATCCGTCTCAGCGGAGGCGATTTCCTAATTCCTTCAACAGAGCCACACTGTTCCAGCTGGAAAAAGCTACGGATGATTTATCGGTTCCATTCTTATAGGAAGAGACTATTGGAAGAAGTTAGAAAACTAGGCAATGTTGACATCCTTGAGGTATGTGAGTATGGCGCTGAAGCATATTATTTGAAAGAATACAAAGACCGATTGGTGCTACGGCTTGCTACGCCGACGCTACTCGACCGCAACACATTTGGCGTAAAGCGACTCCGACTGTCACAACTTCACGAGTATTGGGTGGGAAGAAAAGAGCTACAATTGATGACCCAGTTTCCACATGTAACCTCTTGCTGCAAGACATTAGGAAATTGGTGCCAAAAATACGTCAAAGGTTTTACCAATGATTACAAAGTCATATTTAACCCTATTGACTTGTCAAAATGGTTGTCCGAGAGAAACACGATCTATGAAGAAAACACCGTCCTATTTGCTGGAACAGTATCAGAAGCTAAGGGAGTTGGCGACTTAATTGAAGCATGTAAAATACTTATTGAGAAGAGTGTTCCTGTAAAACTGACCATTGCCGGTAAATTAGGTAGTTATGCTATGCAACTACAGACCATGTGCAACGAGAAAGGTTTCAGCTGGTGTCACTTTACTGGGCATATCAGCCAAGAGGAACTGAAACATCTTTATGCTGTCAATAAGGTTTCATGCTTCCCCTCATGGTGGGAAGCTTTTGCCAATGTCGTCATGGAAGCAATGGCTGCAGGCAACGTCATTGTGGGCAGTACAAACGGTGGAATGACAGAAATTATCGATGATGGCATAGAAGGCCTCCTTGTGGAACCAAAACGACCTGCTTTGCTCGCAGAAAAACTGAAACAGGCTTTGGATTTGAGCCCAAACGAGGTTCAAGCTTTTCGCAGTCGCGCCCACCAACGGCTGAAGAGCCAAGTCTCCACCAATGTAATCCTCAACCAAATGGAGGATTATTATCAGGAAATAGTCAAAGAAAACTCAAAACGGCAGTAATATGGGCAATCAAAACACGGGGTTTATGGAGGATGTCTGTTATATCAGACTGCTGCTTATAGTTCTACTTGTCATATATCATGCTTTTGCCATCCATTCAGGGGCTTGGAATCCCATAGGAGAGCAAATAGCATTATATGGATGGTTAGACAAGTTCGCTTATAGTTTTATGCTGGAGTGCTTCGTTTTCATTAGTGGTTATGTCTATGGTATGCAGGTAAGGAATGGCAAGGAAATTAAGTTACTTCCCGAAGTAAAACGCAAAGCCAAGAGACTACTGCTTCCCTGTCTTGTTTTTGGTATCGTTTATATACTATTGTTTGAAAGTTTCACCAAGGTATCATGGGACATCACGCTTTCTTTTGGACATCTGTGGTTTCTTCCGATGCTGTTTTGGTGTTTTATGTTTACCATAATAGCAGAGACCAGGCATTTTGATGAGATATTAGTAATTCTTGTCGTTTTGATTCTTAAACTCTGCAATATGCTACCGTTGCCGTATCGCTTATGGGAATGTTTCTTCTATCTGCCTTTCTTTTACATCGCCTTCGCTTTTGGCAAGCATGACATTATGAGGCGAATAACCGGCCTTATCAATTCATCAAATGCAAGGGCGTATATAAAGTTAGGCTTATTAGCACTTTATATATTAGTATTTGTTTCCACGACTTTATTTTTAGGCATCATTAACAAGTATCCGAACGACATTGTACATGTGGCAAGAAATATTGTCAGAAACATACTAATGCTCACATACTCTTCTTTAGGAATTCTTCTGTGCTTTATCATGGCAGACACTCTAAAACGAAAACTGAAGATATCGAAAAGGCTAAAGGCACTGAGTTCTTACTGCTTTGGAGTGTATGTTTATCAGCAGATGATTCTTATGGCATTATACTACCACACACCCATCAATTCAATACCACATTATATTGTACCTTGGTTGGGCTTCTTCATAGCATTACTTGCCTCAACAGCATTGACTCATCTGACATTGAAAACGAAGATTGGACAGAGATTAATTGGATAGAATCATAGAAATGACAACGACAAACAAACGTGTGCTTTGGGTGAATCCCTCTTTTTTGGACTATCGCATTCCTTTATATACGGAAATGTTGAAGGAATGTGATGGAGCATTCTTTCTCATCTACAGCAAGAAGCGAATCCCTGACAGATGCCATCAACGAGTGATAAAGGAATTGGGGAACAATGCCTTGTTTCTTAAAAACGAAAAGCCCATAAACATCGGTCGCAAGACAGAATTCGCCAACGGCTGGATAACAATACCTTTTCCTAAAGGGCTGTACAAAATGATTTGCAATGTGAGGCCCGACCTACTCATCGCTGAAGGCTTCTTCCAATTCACTCCGTGGGCGGTAATCTATGCCTTCCTTCACAGAAAACCGTTGCTAATAGCTTACGAACGAACAGCCCATACAGAACGCAACTGTCCATTATGGCGTCGTTTATACAGGCAATTTATTGGACTATTTGTAAGCGGTTATGTAGTAAATGGACAACTGACCAAGGAGTATTTAATGACTCAAGGCGTAAAGGAAAAGAACATCTTTACTGGAGCCATGTGTGCCGATAGCGAAGGATTAGCCGCGAAAGTTACAGCACTTCAGCATGAAGAAATCGATAGGATTCGGTCATCAATCTTTAGAGACAAATCATCAGGCATCACATTTCTCTTTGTGGGACGAATGATTAGTTTGAAAGGCATTGACTATCTCATTAAAGGATGGAACAAACATATTGCTATACATTCGGAAGACCAACTTTTACTTGTCGGCGATGGCCCAGAATTGAACAACTATAAGCAATTGGCTATGGGAGTTCCATCAGTTATCTTTGCTGGAGAGGTCGACTACACTGAGATACACAAGTATTATGCAGTATCAGATGTATTCGTCATCCCTACATTGGAGGACAATTGGAGCTTAGTTATTCCAGAGGCTATGGCCTGTGGACTTCCTATAGCATGCTCTATCTACAATGGTTGCCATCCCGAATTGGTTCATCTTGATGTAAATGGCATTACTTTTGACCCATTAAATGAGTCATCCGTAATAGAAGCTCTAGAATATTTTCATCATATCAACCTCAAAGCCTTTGGTGAGGCATCAAAAAAGATTGAAAATGAATACAATCCTGAGAACACGGCGAGAAACATAATAAAAGCTGTAAAATATTATCTGTAAAATGACCCCCCGCGACCCCAGTCTCGACCTAATCCGCACTTTAACCATCACCTTTGTGGTAGTTAGACATTTCTTTCTGCCCACCCCGTTCAACCAAATGTCTTTTGGAAAACCATCAAAAACACCTATCTTTGCCGCATGAAAATCCTAATCGTACACAATAATTACGGGCGGTACTCGGGAGAGGAGGCGGTGGTGGATAAGACAGCGGAGCTATTTAGACAGTTGGGGCATGAGGTAGCCTTCTTCCGCATGACTTCCGAGGGGCTGCGCGACACCTTGTCGGGTAACATTCGCGGCTTCTTCTGCGGAATGTACTCGCGTCAGGGCGTGAAAGGGATGCGTGAGGCCCTGCTGAGGGAGAAACCAGACGTGGTGAACGTGCATAACCTCTACCCTTTCATCTCGCCTGCTGCCTTGTTTGAATGCAGGAAACAAGGTGTGCCTGTGGTGATGACGGTACACAACTTCCGTCTGATGTGCCCGACGGGACTTTTCATGCGCGATGGACTCCCTTGCGAGCTGTGCCTCCAGCGGGGCAACGAGTGGAGCTGCCTGCGCTACAACTGTGAGCAGTCGGCCTTTCGGACGGTGGGCTTCGCCGCCCGCAATGCGGTGGCCCGACTGACCGGTGCCTACCGCAAATGCGTCACCCGCTTTGTCTGCATCACCGACTTCCAAAAGCGCAAGCTGATTGAGGCAGGGTTTGATGCAGAACGCATCTCTGTCATACCCAATAGTATTGAGCTGCCTACTGACCGACCGGATGGCTCCGTACCTCGCAATGACGGAGAATATGTCGCCTATTTGGGGAGAATCAGCTACGAGAAAGGCTACGACCTGCTCTGCGAGGTGGCACGGCGGCATCCCGAGATAGCGTTTCGCTTCGCGGGCGAGCTGCGCGAGGATGTGATGATGCCCGAACTGCCCAACCTCAAACTGATGGGGTATCTGAATGGAGAAGCATTGGAACAATTCTTGGAAGGCTGCCGCTTTCTGGTGATGGCAAGCCGCTGGTATGAAGGATTCCCAATGGTGATTCTTGATGCAGCCATACACGGCAAACCCTCCATAGGGCCTGACCATGGAGGGTTCACTGAGATTATCGGAAAGGGTGAGGAAGCCATTGGCTACCTCTTTGAGCCGGGCAACGTTGACGATTTAGAGCGACAGGTGACAACCCTGTGGAACGCACCAGGCAACTGCCACGAGCTGGGAGGGAAGGCTTACGCAAAGCTACAGTCCCACTACAGCACCGAAGTAACCCAACGGCAATGGACCTCACTCCTGCAAGAGCTCTAAACGCTACGGGAGGCCTTTTTGCGTTTCACCCAAAAGTAAGCCAATCCCAAGCCGCCCAACAGCAGCCAACCGTCGCCCAAAGGAGTCTGGTCGATGTCGCCGCCTTGATAGGGAACCAAATCGAATTGGAAAGTAATGGGATACCCCGATTCTCCATCACGGGGACTGCCGTAATTCTCTTCGTCAAGGAGCACCTGCGGCCAGGATTTCACCGGAGTCAACAACAGAACCAACAACAGGGCCGATGCCATCCACGCCGTCGTCCTTCTGACGACATTCTTTCTCACTTTTCTTGACCGGTTCAACAATTCTCTTTTCATCGCTTTCAGTATTCTTATTTTGTTTGTTTTATTCATACGGGGTAATGACAATCTTCTGTACTTTACAATCATCCTTGCCTTTGGTGAGGCGCACCAAGTAGACACCGCAAGCCACATCAGGCAGGGTCAGGCGCGTCAGTCCTTCGCTGCAATGGGTGTGCATCAGGACGTGACCCAGCACATCGATAAAGTCAAGGTCGCCCTCGCCCATGACAACCCACTGCGACCCGTCGAAGAAGACGAAGCTGTTGTCGTCCTCTTCATAGTCCTCAGCGAGGCTGAAGACGATGTAGAACCTCGACTTGTAGTCAAACTTGTGAGCCTCGAAGGTGTAGCTGTCAGTGGTCAGCATATCAGTCTCCACACCCGTCATGTTATCAACCAGATACATGGCACTGAACTCGCCGTTGGCATGGCTCCAACGCATAGTGAAGATGTCGTCTTCCAAAGGCTCGAAGCGCACTGGCACACGGTTTGCGCCCTTCTTTACGAAGAGGGCAGCATAGTCCGATTCGTTGTAGCGGGCATAGAAGAGTCCGTTACCTTGGCGCAATTCCTTCATCTTGAGTGCGCCACTCCATTCAGGACGGTTGAACTCGATGACAGTGAGGTCGCGGCAGCCGTTTTCGCTGCTTAGGTAGAGGTTGACTAAAGGATAAGCAGGACTCTCTCCGTTCATATCTTTTCTGAAATGGCTGCTATGATGATCCTCTTCCATGTCTTCACGGGTCGCAATCATGCTTTCCTTGAAATTCAAGTCCGCTTGGCCAGAAGCAAAGACGAAGAAGCCCTGATGCGGATGCAGGTATTTGTCGGCATAGTCGCCGCCTACCGAACCGCCAACAGGATAGCAATGGAACGCACTACTACCAAGGCCCGTTGATGGGTCGTATCTGTCGGCATCGTAAACCACATAGAAGGGCACCGTCGCTGTGCTTTCGCCCGTCTGCACCTCCACTGTATTCATCACCCCAGAATTTCCACTCGCCACAGCATCAAAGTTCAGGTAGGCGTGATAAGGATTGCCGACGAGGTTCCAGCCCTGATAGTGAGCGCCATCCGTTGTCAATTGGATAGACTGTTGACCAGCATTCAGCGTACCATGACTCTGCAGGAAGGTCTCCTTAGCAATAGCGGCCATATAGCCCTTGCCCGTGACGAGCGTAGTTTCATTGACATTCGCCACAGAATTCGTGTTGTTGCTCGGCACTTCCGAGGTGTAGTCGATATGCTCATGATCTCCATCGCTGTGCCAATGGTTGGGACCGTTGCGCTTGAAGTTGATCCAGTGGTATTGCGGCTCATACCAGCTGTAGAAGTCCATGCCGTAGGGATAACGGTTCACTCTGGTTTCTCCGTCAATATAATATTCATCGGAAGGCGTGCTTGCGCTGTTGACAATGAACAGATTCTCTACCTCGTCTTCCAACGGCATATTGGGACTCGACTGTTCGCTGAAGAGTTTTCCTCTACTGTAGGGGAAATAGCCGTCAACATTCGCACCCATCCAATAACGGTAGTCACCAGTACGGTTGTCGGTACACTCCTCACTGCCCGGCGAAGTGAGCCACGTGAATTCATTGGCCATACCATTGAGGTTACCGGAAGCATCCTTCCACGGATTATTGTAGAATCCTGCGTCATCGTGATTAGGATTATTGTCGAAGTCGGTATGACCTGAAACTGCGGCATTTTGGTCAACATTATTGATGGTGTAATTAAATCCCAAGGGAGCATTGCTCAACGGGGTGGAGAACATGTGCCAGTCACGAGGCAAGGAGAAAGGCCCATTACCTACCAAACCCGAGTTGATGCCAGGTGTGGATATGGCGTTACCGCATGAGTTGTCGAAACTGACACCGACGTAGGTGTTTTCATATCCTCCACCCTTTGTGGGAACAGAAGCGCCCAAGGCTCCTGGACTCTTGATGGCGGCATGCTCGTAGATGCTGACCTTGGTTTGGGTGATGTCTAAGGAGGAGCCCACGCTGTTCACGTCGCCATAAACAAACAGGTAGTCGGGAATGTCATTGTCTTGCTCATCCTTTTCGAGTGTACGTTCCAAAGCAGCATTCAGTTCATTGTCATCGCGCACGGGGCCGCCATACTGCAGGGCAGAGCCACCTGCGTAGGTACCCACACTGCGGAAACCACCTTGATAGACGGCACTGCCGTCAAACTCCTTAAGCAGCAACACAGGATAGTCATCATTGATTTCAGAGAGGCCCGGTCGCGCCCAGTGGGCATAGAGGCTGTCAGTCGCCGAAGGTGATACCGACCTGTTCAATGCGTATGCACCCCGATTGAGCCGTGCCGTCAACGTGGCTTTGCCTTCTTCCTTACTCGAAAGGTTGACAATGTTGTCGGAATACATATAGCCCAGATTATCAGAGCTGATGACAGGAGTATAGGTGCCACAACCGGACTCTGATCCGCCGCTTGCATTGGAATGGTTGACGGGATAGTTGCCCTCCTGACCATAACAATTCACGACAGGTTTGTAGTTGGAGGCCGTCACCGTGCCAAAGTGGTTGTTGGGCAGCATATTTCCGCTTAACAGACGCGAATAGCAATTGTTCAGCGAAGCCAATTCGTTATCACCCACAATGCCGCCCACTTCAACACTCTCGTTGGCGACAGACCCCACATCGAACCTGACGTTGGCAAACGAATTGAGCACTTTCACATCAGCATGGGAACCCATCTTGGGATCGAGGGCACCACCCACCAAACCACCAAGATCGCCAACAGAAGCTGTAATGTCAGCCACGGCCATGGAGGAATGTATCGTGCCATCGACAAGCAGGCCCACCAAACCGCCGCATCCGTTGTCGGAGCTTTGGGTGGGAGCTACAATGCTGACAGCAGCTTCGCTGTTGGAAATCACACCACCCGTGCCTTGCATCACACCGACTATGCCACCCATATTGCCACTGCTGTTAGGTTCAATCCGCTCATCCACAAGGAAGGTGCGATTGATGGTAGCGCTATTGGTCCTGCCAAACATTCCGTAATCAGTAAACATATAGCGTCCGTCGCCGAGACCGATATAGGCGATGGTGAGTCCCTTGATCAGATGACCCTGGCCATCGAAGGTACCTGCGAATTGTTCCGTCGTGATGTTGTTGGACATCGAGGTTGAACCTACAGGCACCCAGACATATTTGTCCAAGCCTTCCACATCGGTATTCAACAGGATGGTTTTACCCTCCATACTGTTCTTAGTCTCCTTATTCAAGCCGTTCACCTTGCTAATCAGCCAGGCAAGGCCTTCCCTTGACGACACTGTCACCGTACTGCCCTCCTCGACATATCCTTCAGGCTTACTACGCACCACATTGTTCCAAGTCCAGCCGAAGAACAAGGTTCGGTCGGTAGGTAAGCTGCCGCCATAGTTCGGTAAAGGATTCTTGTAATAAGTGGAGTGGCTACCATATTGTTCGTTGGTGCCACTGCCGAAGAAACCATCCATATCGTCGGTGAACACATTGTTTTGCCAGGCGTTTTGAGCATCAAGCACGGCATTGTCCACCGTAGTCCCGCCCACGGGGGTAGTGCCTAAGCGTTCGCCACGCGCCACAGGCGAGAAGGTGTTTTCGGTATAGCTGTACGCATCGTTGCGCACGGGACTGGTGATACCGATATGGGCACTTGACGACAATTCACCAGTAATTCTCAAGTACTTGTTAAATGAAGGCAGGAACACGTTGCTCTTGATGTTGGTCGTATTGTCAAGATATTGCCAATTGAATCTGATGTCGACCAAGCCCTCCACATTCACGGTAGCACCGCTATGCACGAACAAGGCACCGCCCATAGGTGTGGAACCGCTGAAAGCAGTAGCAGGAGCTGCATTGAAATAGTCGGCCTCATGATTGTTGAAGCCTCTCTGCAGGATGGTGCCACCCTTCAAAGTCAGTTTGGAGCCATCCCCGGTAACTACCATAGGCTTCGACACATTATTCATAGTGTAATTGTCGGGAATGTTCAAATAGGTTTTGTCGAGACCCACGTGATTATGAAGACCATCCACAAACACATTGTCCAAGACAACCGTTTGGTTATCAGTCCTACTCCCCACGTTAATCATGGCATCGTAATTAGGGCCTGGACCTGTTGTGCCAGAAGCTCCTGTATTCGGATTCGTGGGAGCCGATATGGGGTTCCAAGTGGCATCAAATAAATTGCCTGCAACATTCTCAATATTATCAGGGACATGATTGTCCGAGCTGCTCAGCTTGTGCCCGCCTGGATAGCGATAAAGCAGCAGAGGTTCTTCAGGATGCGGGTTGAGCGAAGCATACTCTTCAGGCATAATGCAATCGATGGGACCCACCACATAAATGACATCCTTATATTTGCTATGCTCTTCATCCACTTCACCCGGTTGATGACCATCTGGTGCGGGATTGGGATAATACACAATTTCATCTTTCCATTGGAAAGTCCTTTGAGTATTGCCACCATAGAGATAGGACCCTTCCTCGAAAATGGCTTTGATGGTTTTCTTCGGGCGGTCAGCAAACATGCCCCAGCCCCAACCGTCAGTAGTGCTGCTTGCAACATTGCATCCATCACGGCCCCAGCCACGGGTGCCGTCCACATACCAGCGGTGCCCCTTGAATTCGCCCACCACCCAAATACGATAGTCCTCGAGGTCGCCTTTCGAAGAAACCTCTATGACATTGGTGTAGGGATACTGATAGGTTTTCGTATGCGAGGCACCACCATCGTTACCAGGCGTTCCCTCACTCATAAAGAAATTAAATTGTTTCTGATAACTCAAAAAGCCGCCATCGCTATCATTGATTTGTGGGTTCCCTTGATTAACACCTCCATTGTTGACCGTCAGTTTAGGTCGTGCTTCAGCGAAGCTTTTCATGCCCCAGGGCAAGAGGCCGCTCTTCATCCGGAAGAAACCATCCAGTTCACCATAATACTGCTTGACAGGCATGGGGTTGCCGTTGACAAGAATCGGACGGTTGTTTTGGTCAACAGGCCTTCCTGTATAACGCACATGCAGCATAGAGGTCTTGTCGTTCGATGCCGTGTTAAACACCATAACGTTTTCCTGATCGTAATCCAATGCCTGAGTGCCAGTTTCTGTATAGAAAAGCTTGTCGGCCATCGTCGACGTTTCCGAATCCGAAAGGCCAATCCATTCCCAGTCGAGCTTTCTGGCAAAGATGTTGGAATAGGCGTCACCGCTTTTCAGATGGCCGCTATATATCTTACGAATGGAGTCCATCTCAGTGATGACATCGCCCTCGCCAAGGGTTATACCGCTGCCGTTGGCCACATAGAAGCAGGAATCCACTTTATAGACAGCGCAAAGTTCCTGGTAGGCATCGTTGCCAATGGCAGGCTGACCGGTTAAGGTGAAGTTAGAGTGGTCGATGATGAGGTTACCCACACGCTGTATGGTACCCATCGGACGGGTAGAACCCGTAAACCAACCTTCTTCTTCAGTTTCATTACTCGTAATACGATTGCCGTAGTTCCTCACGATAATGTTGCGCCCCATCTCGCCCGATTCGCAGTGGGTGCCGCAGCCATAAATATTGCCACTGATGACCATAGCATCTTCAGGCATAGTTTCGTATGTCCATCCCGAAGCGAGTGCAGTCATGTCATAATCAGTTCCATCGATATAGATGTTACTATAGCCTTTCGTGGTGAAGTTACTCCAATCGGTGGTGCTACCGCCAACATTGTCGAAATAGCTGGAGCCACCATACACGGAAGCCTCCACCAAAAGCTTCGACACCTGATGGGCATTACCCGAGGGAGTGGGGCCCGTTCCTGTGATGTAATTGAAGAAGTTCTTCTCGCTGTATAGATTGTCCTTGTCATCATTGGCATAATTGAAAGGTGCATGGTAAATGGCGTTCTCACCGAAATAGACCAGCGTCGAGCCATATACCATACCGGCCTGACCGGCACCATGAACGCTCTCCGTGATGTGGCCGCCACTGATATTGACAAACGAGGTGGGGTCATCATTGAACCGCAATTGGCTCAGGTCAACCGGATGCACCACACCCGACCCATCCATATAGTACCATTGTTCACCTATATGATAAGCCTGATATTGGTTACTACCTTCATAATAATACAGGTGCGGGTCGCCGTCGTTAAGGTTGAAACCGCAGCCGAACACGTTATCCACCGTTCCACCGTGGATATTCACCGTCTTCAGCCCCGGATGGCTCCAACTGTCGTCCAGCAACTTACTTCCACCGTACACGTCGCGCATGACGATGCCGTTTTCAATATTGGCTATCTTGTGGCCATACACGATGCTGTGGTTGCTGCCACCAAACAGGTAACGGCGCACCGTACCGTTGAGCAAGGTGGCGTGACTGTTGCCTTCCACACGACCCGCTTCGCTATTCCATGCCATATTACCATGTTCATCCAAGTACTGGTCCAAGCCTCTACCGCCACCATACACATTGCCTCGTGTCTCATTGTTGTCGGCACTGGCATCTCCAATATGGGCATTGCCGTCGATGAAGACATGCGTGTTGCCGTTTTTCCCATTCGCCAAAGAAGTCAAATGGCTATTCTGGGTAGTGTAGTTCACCACGTGACCATTCTCACCACCACCAAATACCGATCCATTCACCTGGGCATTGCCTGTGATATGTACAAAAGTTTCAAAAACATTGGTAAAGTCGTCAAAGTCAGTATGGCTCTCACCCCTGCCGCCGCCAAACACGTGACCATTGTCGTAAACCTTTGAACCAATCACTGCATCACCCGTGATGGTTACCAAAGTACGTCCAAAGTCATCGGGGGTAAAGGGATTGGACTCAGAATAATACGTCAATGCGGCCTCGTTGCCCACCGAGGCAAAACGGCCTCCGCCATACACCGAACCTTGTACCCTTCCATCATTGATGAGCACATTGGTGCTGGTGCCAACAATACCCGCTGTGGGGCTGTACATCGTATTGTTATTTTCCACGTATGTTTCATCGCCTCGTCCTCCACCGTACACATTGCCGTCCTCACCCGGGATTCCATCAATGCCAACGACCACCCCGTGACCGTCCTTGCCTTCTCCGTCGATGGTAGCATCGCCAACGGTCACATGAGTCATTCCCATGACATGGGCATTCTCTCCACCGCCCATCACGGAGTTTTTGATTTGGGCATTGCCTGTGATGACCACCGTAGCATCTTTCACCATACCCTGGAGGCGTTTTCCTGCTTTACCCTTACTGCCGCCATAGACATTGCCGCCTACGAGGGGCTCGCCGGGCTGACGGTCGTGACCCACCACACCATTGGTGATGGCGACATTGGTGTAACCGTACGACTTATTCCCTTCATCCATCTTCACGATACCATAATCGTCAACGCCCACCGAGCCTTGGCGTCCGCCGCCAAACATAGAGCCCAGCATATAGCAGTTGGAGCCCGTCATTCGCGTTACGATGTTGCTGCCCACACGACCCGTGGAAGTATGCATGTCGCTGTAGTTACGTCCACCGCTGAAGATGTTACCGTCGTAGCCAGTCATACCGTGGGTGCCGATGGTGCCTTCCGTGAAACTGATATACACATCATCGAGCACATGTCCATCCTCGGCACCGCCGAAGAGACTGCCCCAGATGCGGCCTCCCGTCATGTTGACCACCGTCTTGTTGACATCTCCGAACCACTTGTAACGATCCAAGTATTCTTGTTCCGTCAAACCCTCATGCACGACACCCTTTCCACCTCCGAAGAGGTAGCCGTCAAGGCCGTTAAGACCATCCGTGCCATCGACATTCGGACGGGGACCCAATTCGCCGCCGCTGAAGTTGACGGTGGCGATGCCAGTACCTTCCACAGGCACATGATAGGTTTTCCCGTTTGAAGTGACATCTGTAGTCTGGCCGACACTGGCCATCTCGCCTCCACCATAGATATTGTAAAGGATATGGCCGCCACTGATGTCGACCGTAGTGTTGCGTTCCACTATGCCCGACAGCCTCTTGTCAGCTGCATGTTCATCGCCACTGTCGTAACCCATGCCGCCGCCATATACATCACCGCCCACGTGAACTTTTTCCTGAGGCATCCATCCAATGGTACCGCCACTGACAATGACATGGGCATTGCCTCCATCACTATGTTCGTTGCCATTAGTATCTGTAAACACATCCATCACGATGGAACCTTCCTTTGAGCCTCCAAACACCGAGCCTTTGATGACAGGATTACCTGTGATGTTCACTTCGGTCTGCTTGGCACGGGCTATTCCTTGCCAAATGGAAGAGGTAGCCAAGCCCATACAACCGCCAAACACGTTGCCGCCAATAGGCTCTTCAACAGGCTCCTCAACAGGCTCCTCAACAGGCTCATAGGGGTTGCCAATGGTGCCACCGCTAATATTGACAGTGATATGGCCATGGTGTTGGGTTTCGTCTTCATCGGTCTCAGGATTGTCTTCCACATCGTGTTGCATTTTACCGTAGTTCGGGTCAGTAACATCCACCAAGTAGGTACCCACCGAGCCGTTTCGTCCGCCGCCATAGATGGAGCCGAGCATGGTGCCACCCGTGATGTTCACATTGATATTGCCGCCCACCGTACCCGCCGTGAGGGCCTCTGCATTGAAACCACGGCCTCCGCCGAAGATGTTACCATCCACATTGGAATAGCCTATAGTGCCGATGATGGTATTATCGCTCACATTGAGCTCAACATCACCGATGACATGTCCTTCCTCACCGCCGCCGAAAGCCGAGCCGTAGATGATGCCGCCCGTGATGTCGACATCAACATGATTCACATTTGTCCAGGTGTTGAAATAGATGCGCGGGTCGCCCTTGCCTGAGCCGAAAAGGTAGCAAGTGACAGGATGCGCTTGTATTTGCTCGTTGGTACGTGGCACACCAAGAGTGCCGCCACTCATCGTGACAGTGGTGTTGCCTCCCGAGATGTATTGGCCTGTGGTGTGATCCATGATGCCAATATCGTTGGTCTCACCTCCGCCATAGACGCTGGTGAGGATATGGCCGCCCGTGATTTCCACGCGGCTGTCGCCCTCCACCTGTCCCATAGCACGATCCCAGTGCGTCTCATACTTCCCTGTGGATGTATTGAGTTTCACATAGGGATAATATCCCGATCCGCCACCAAACACGTTACCGAACCAGGTCTTTCCGTCAGTTGGCCGTTTGTTCTTATCTTTAATATCCACTGGGTCGAAGGAATTGTAAGTATTGAGGGTGTCGGGATGGCCGAAAGGCCAGCTGACGCATTCCGCCAAAGCATTTTGATCATTGACTTCAGTAACAGTCGGGTCAAAGAAATCTTCCAGTTCGGAGTAAAGCAAGTCCTGCGTTTCACCGTGGCCAGCGCCAATCTGTCCGCCGGCAATTTTCACGTAGGTGTCGCCCAACACGTGTCCGTTAGCCGAACCACCATACACCGAGCCTTTCACCCAGGCATCGCCCTCGATGGTGACCTCAGTGCTACCCACAGTGGCCATCAGGTCAAGCAGGCTCACGTTGTTGTGACCCATCGTGCCCGGGTTGACGATGTCATAAAGGGTCGGATCATCTACAACACCCTCTCCGCCACCATACACATGACCCACGTCGTCGTTGTATTTGAGGTCGTAGGTACCCTCCTTAAGATCATACCGCATCTTCATCCTGTCAACGCCAATGGTGCCACCGCTGACGGTGATTTTGGCGAGGCCGTCAGAAATCAATTGAATATTACCGATGGTAGGATCATGAGTATTCGGGTCTTCAACTGTCTCCCATGTGAAATTGCCCACGTTGGCCATCTCGCCGCCACCGTACACCGAACCCAGAATGCGGGTGGGGACATTGGGGTTTATCTCCGAAATCTCCACTATGGTGTTTTTGGCGATGGAGATGAGCAGAGCGGAAGCGGCAGGGTGCCCCGCAATGCCCTCCATCGAGCCTTTACCGCCACCGTACACGTCACCCATGCTGTGGGTGGTGAAAGTGGACATTTTTTTCGCGTTGCCCACCGTGCCGCCTTTCACCTTTACGGTGACCAAGCCGTAATCATAGCCTGGGTAAGGCGTACCATTGATATCGACACCCGTGAGGCCAAGTCGACCTGCGCCGAAGATGGAGCCATACATAATGCCTCCGGTCATCTCCACGGTGATATTGCCGCCTACACGGCCCGCGGTATAGTTCTTCTTTTGGTAGTTGCGTCCGCCGCCGAAGATGTTGCCGTCATAACTGGTGGTGCCGAAGGTACCCATAAGGCCACCCATGAATCGGACCACAGCATTGCCTAAGACATGCCCGTCTTCAGCGCCACCGAAGATACTGCCCCAGATGCGGTTATGGACCGTATCGACGGGGATATTGTTCTCCATGGGCATATTCACCGTAACGATGGTATTGTTCACATTGGCAATGTCCTTATATTGACCTGCGGGATAATCCATAGTGATGGGGTCGTTACCGATACCCTGTCCGCCGCCAAACACATAGCCGTCCAAACCATTGAGGCCGATGGGGATGTTGTACTCTGAGTCCACCCTCGGAGCCGGACCCACCTGACCGCCCGTGACGTTGACCGTAGCCAAACCTGTCGCCAGGTTACCCGAGCTGCCCACGCTGGCCTCCTCACCACCGCCATACACGCTGTAAAGCACATGACCACCGCTGATATTGATGGTGGCGTTGTTATAGACAAGGCCGGCATAGATGAAGTCGGTGCTGCCCTTACCGCCGCCGAAAGCCTTACCGCCATTGAGGTGGACGATGGCATCAGGATTCGAGACATAGCCAATAGTACCTATTGTGCCGCCAGAGATGGTTACCAAGGTATTGCCTTTCTCTGTCTCGCTTTCGGTGCCACGCACGGGTCCCAATTCAGCACCACCGTATACCGATCCAAGGACACGGGTGCCGTCCAAGGTGCCGGAAACAGTAACATCGGTTTCCTTCACCTGGCCATAGTTGAGGTCACCCAACAGTCCTTTGGCACCGCCAAACACATGACCGATATAGGACAGCTCTTCTTCGGAATAATTCTCATGATGATCAATGATATCCGTGTTGCCCACCGTGCCACCGCGGACATTGACCACGATGTGTCCGTGGTCATCGCCCTCCTGCATGTTGCCATTCACATCGACACCCGTGTTGCCCAGACGTCCACCGCCAAACACGCTGCCCAGCATGGTGCCACCCGTCATCGTGACGATGATATTGCCTCCCACGCGTCCTGCGGCATAGTTGGAGTGGCGGTAGTTGCGTCCGCCGCCAAAGATGTTGCCATCCCATGAGGTCTTACCCGTGGTACCGAGGGTACCGCCGCTGAGGGTGACCGAGGCATTGCCCAAAACGTGACCGTCAGCCGGGCCGCCGAAGAGGGAGCCCCACACGCGGCCACCGGACATCGTGACCGAGGCGCTGCCTACATCGGCAAAGTTCTTGTAGGTGTTGCTGTAATCGACTTCCACACCCATGCCGCCACCATACACGTAGGCATTGAGGCCGCTCATGTCCAAAGGACCCACCTCGCCGCCAGTGACATTGACATGGGTTGCGCCGCCAGAGGTAATATTGTACTGTCCATCCACCTTACCCACGCTGGCCAGTTTGCCGCCACCATACACGTTATAGCGAATGTAACCACCTTCGATGTTGACGGTAGTGTTGCCTTCCACACGGCCATAGTTGATAGCATCAGACAGTGTTTCCGAACCCACATTCAAACGTCCACGACCGCCGCCAAACACATTGCCCGTGCCCAGCAGCACCTTGCCGTCCTCCCCTATCTGCCCGATAAGACCGGAATGGATGGTCACTTCTGCATCGCCCCGAGTTATGGCTTCATTGCCACCGCCATAGACGTTGTTGATAGGGTGAGCGTCTCCTGTTTCATCGGTTTGGATATGCACCTCCGAGCTACCCACATAAGCCTCATCGCCGCCACCAAACACGCCGCCCACCGGCTCGCCGTCGATAAGTCCCTCCACATAGGTGTCGCCTGTAACAGTGACTTTGGTATGTCCAGTGACTGTACCAAGGGTAGTGATGTCTTCTGTGGTGTACAAGATGTGATTCGTCTTATCAATGGCTGTTGCCGTTGAATTGACTGTATTTCTATGATCCCATGTATAGGTCACCGCTTCAGGGAAGACAGGGGGCAGATACACACCAAGGTTATAATCATAGTACGGTTGTTTGGGGAAGCCACCAGTGTTCATCACCTCCACAGTGGGTAAAACACCCGTATAGCCGCCACCAAACACATTGCCATGAATGGTGCAGCTGTTCAATGTCGACACAGCATCGCCAGCCACCTTGCCCAAGCGTCCACCGCCATAATAATCCTGCATCACCGTGCAGTTCGTCAAGGTAGAGTGAACATTATGTGTAGTGGCCAGAGAGAATTTCACATACTCCAAAAACAGACGAGCCACATTGGAATTGTTATCCGACATGGGCAGGAACTGATAGTCGATGGCCACAGAAACGCCGGTATAGCCACTAACTGAGCTATAGTCCTGTTGATATCCTAAGTAATTATTGTCATTGGATGCCTCGCCATTAATCCATCTGTTCCAATCGATGTTACCCCAAACAACATTGCCAGTCCCATACGTTCCACTATCATAAAGCATATTATTGTTTGTCGGTTTACATTGGTTATCTATTGTATGATAGTTAGTCGGTGCCCTGCGACCATAAGAATTACCTCCATAGCCAGCACCATAGAACTCGCCAAACACACAGTTGTTGGCTGTTGTTGTGACCGTTTTTCCCGTCTCCATATCACCAAATTTCGGTCCACCGCAGAACAGGGTCACATAACTATTTTTGATGATGTTGCAAATGCTGCCTTTTACGGGCTTAGAAGCATTGGATCCGCCACCAAAAAACTCGTTGATATCGGCATGGTCAATTTGCCAAACGATATTGCCTTTGGTAGTAGTTCCAGTAGCAGCTCCGATGCCTTCCATACCTGCCCCAGCCACAGTGCCGAAACGACCTCCATTGATATAGCCTTCAGCATTGTCATCAACGTTTGGAGCATCAGCACGATAAAGACCCGTAAGATAGAATTCATCAAAGTCACCGCCATTGACAGATACTGGTGGATGAGGCGTGGCTTCTTTATTGTCTTGGTGGACTCCCAGATGGAATTCCTTAAACCAAACGTTGCCGCCTACATGAAAATACAACACTCTATCGCCTGGATTGCCTTGAAGACTTACCCATTGCTCAATGACACCACCATGCATAATAACAGGCTTCTTCACTCGTTCACCTGGGCTGTATTCAAACTGGGTGACATAGAACAAGGCCGTATTGGTGGCTTCGAACCAACCAAGGGGTTGACAGATACCATAGTTGTAGGAGCCTGGACCATCCGTGGATTTCTGGGCCATACCCAGTCCGGGCATATTCAGGAAGTCGAAACGTACAGGATGCCATTGCGTACGCCCATTGAAACGCATAATGAAGCTGTAGTCCGGCTCGTTGTCACCATCACGGTCGATGGATGTAACTGTATAGGGACGTTTCTTACTGGAAGTGAATGCATTTCCTGTTCCTGAACTATAAAGGTGATAATTGCCAACAAGCACAATGGCATAATCATAAACACTTTGATTCTCTGAAACGCTTTCTAGCACACCTGAAAAAAGGATGCCAAAGGCAGTGTCTTCATTATCGGCCTTTCCAAGATTAGTATATACAGTTTGGGTTGCTCCTGGTATAATTTCGTATGAATGATTATTGTCGTATTGCTTACCACCACCAACGTTGGGAACGTTTTTTTTACTATCCATACTTTGGTTATACACCACATCCGCATATTCATCAGCCAAATAAACGGCTTTGGCCCAGTAAGGCTCAATGGTGATGGCGGTCACACCTTCCGGCACATCCCAATAGGCACCTTGGTTGAAGACCCGACCACTGACAGAATACATGTCTTTGTTGGTGCAGTTACGATCGGCAAAATTATAGGGCATGGTCGTAGCTATGCCGTTTTCGAATACGGCATCAGTAGTGCCTGTAATAAAGTTTCCCGGCGTGCCTCCTTCAATGTCTACAATCTTCCAGCCTGTCACCACGCGGTTGCCTGTATAGTTCTTGGTACCCACATCGTTGTAGTAAGGAAGTTGCACTTTGCCGTAGTTGAAATTGAAATGCGTGGTGTCCTTGTCGGTAATTGGGAGCGTGAGTTGAGGACTGGTGATGGATGGAGCATTATTCGTGGCGTATGAAATGTAGTAGCATTTCACGCCTCTGGCAATATCAGTAACAGTGACCGTTAAACTGCTTGCTGAAACGGGTGAGTTCGGATGATATTCGACCACAATATCGTTATTCTCATTTAATGTACCAGTGGCGACCGTTGTTTCTCCGATTTTCAGCGTGACAGTGCCAGCCGTTTCGCTGTTGCCTCCGAATTTCGCCGAAAACGCCGTGATAGACCCCGAGACCTGCGATGTTGTAAAAGTGATTGTACTGGCAGGATTATTTGAAGCCCCAACTTGTGTGTAGTCAGTATTTGGTGTAAAAGAATTCGTTCCTACGGTAGTGATAGTCCAATTCTTTCCTGTATTATCAGCGATAGTGACATTTGGTCCAGTAATATTTGTACCTCTATTACCGAAAAGAAGGGTACCCATACCATCAGGGTCATAAAGCGATCCACCACCATTTTGAATATTCACAGTTAGGTTACCTAACCATCCGCCTTGGTTGCGAGGGGTAGGCGGATTGGTGGCAGCGGTGGCCGGATTGTAGTTCACTATCGAAGGATACTTGCCCGGAGCGCGAAGGACAGGATACGGATGAGCGGTGCCTATGCTGTCGGGGTGCATCACCCATTTGAGCATTTCATCTTTGTTGTCGTAATTACCTGTAGCCCACCAGGCAGCCAGTTCGCGATGCCCGTTGAGCAGGTGACGGAAAAACTCGAAGCGTTGCAAAAAGCGCGTCTCTGCCAACAATGCGCAGTTGTAGGTCTGGATATCACGGTTCTGCACATAAGTGGCTTCAGCGCGGAAATAGTTGTAATTGCCTACACCATTGGCATCCTTGTTAGAAATTTTAATACCACCATAAACAGGAGCCTTATTGACGCCACCTAAGATGTCGCCATAAAACATACAGTTCATCACCATAGTCTTCAGGTGGTTGTTGGCTGAAGTGGTTGCATAGTTGTTATATCCCACGATGCCACCCACACGATTACCCCCCGTAATGTCAGCATAGCTGAAGCAGTTGATGACTCGCGCAGACCCATCAAGCAGACCGACCAATCCACCACAACAATCATCGCTGGTATCGCCATTGGAGCTTCCTGTGCTTCCCACCGTTCCGTCAAGCACACCGCAGTTGTAAATCCTTGCATTGCCTTTGGCTTCACTGCAAATGGTTCCTACACGGCCTGCCTGGCTGATGTTCACATTCTTGAACATAATGTTCTTCACCGTGCCGCCATTGACGGTGCTGAATAAGGGGTGACTGAGGTCGCTGATGGTGTAGTACACCCCGTCGGCGTTCGCACTGCCTTCAAGGATGCCTGTGAAATCATGGACATTTATTGCTTCAATACCCGCTGCACTGACGTTGGCAGTCAACTTGTAATGATACGCAGGGCCGTCGTGGTTCACCATGTGGACGAACATGTCAAGGTCGCCGTCCTCGGTAATCAGATATACGAGGTCGGATCCACTTCCTTCGGTTTGCAGGCTTTCCACAATCGTCTTCGAGCTGACATCGGAAGGCCTATAGCCAGTCGCCACGACCACAGCCTTCACGTTGACATATTCCATATCATTGCTTGAGCTGGTAAAATATTCTGACAGGTTGATGTTGGCAGTAAATACTTGTGCTCCGGAATTGGGCGTCCAACTACCATCGGAATTGACGGTAATGGGATCAGGAGGCAAATCCGTTGTGTTGGCTGTCACCGTGTAATAGATGGTTACATCGACACTGGAAGGCGGATAACTGCCCCTGCTGATAACCATTTGGTCACCGTAGCGGTTGATGATGGGCTTCTTGCACTTGGTGTGCGGTGCCGGCGCATCCTTGACGGGCGAGGGTATCATGCCCGCCTTCACGGCAACGACCTTAAAGTTGGTTGTCGCATAGGTAGAAGGCAAAACATCGGAGTAGAGGTTGGTGCCGGTTCCAGCCGCAAAGTTGCCATCGTTGTAGGTGACGACTGGATTGCTGCCCTCAGTGGTATAAGTGGTATAGAAGAGGGTGGCGCCTACCGTCTCGCTGGTCATCTCAATCATATTGCTGCCGGTGGGAGCCACATCGGGGGTGATGACCTGATAGTAGGATTGGCTCGCGACATCAGATGGATTCCAGCCCTGGCGAGCCATAATGGCTTTCACGGTGATGGGGGTCGCAGAATAGGCCGTAGCTGGATTATAGATACTGAACGGCGTTGCATATGGTGTGGAAGCTGTAGTGGGAGTGGTGCCATCAAGGGTATAGTATAGCGCTTCCCCTGTCTCACCCAATCCCGTCAAGGTAACCACTCCAGTCGCAGGATTGAGGGCTATGGAAGGTTCGGGATAGCGCAACGTGATGTTGCCGGTGACAATCTGGGAGTTAAGCATACCGGGCTTCACCGCAACAGCTTTGATGGTCAAGCCAGAATAGGTGTAGTCAAGCGGAGTGGCTGGATTGTATAGGAAGGTATTCTCACCGACAGTATAGGTTCCTGTTGAACTGTCATAAGTAACCGACGGATTGGTGCCATTGGTGGTGTAGTAAATGGTGGCACCCAATTCAGGGGTACTGATGATGATGTGGTTGTCACTCTCCATAATCACGGGAGTCATCACCTGATTGACGGTGACAGAATTACTTACCGCAGAGACATAAGTGCCCCTCACGCCCACAGCATGAATGATGGCGCCTGCCGTAAGGGTGAAGGGACCGTTGTAGGTTGGGGAATTGGCGGTAGGCATGGTGCCGTTGGTGGTGTAATGGATGGAGGCATATTCTGCTGGAGTATTGGAGTCCTCGAAGGTGATTTCAACCAGCCCAACGCTATTGATGGCAACATGAGGCACCAAGGAATAAAGACGAGCACCGAGCGTAGACGCAATTGTCGACCAGAACATGTTTTCCTTGCTCGCAAAAGCAGCGACGCGAAGTCCATTCGCAGAAATCAAACCCGACCAATAAGCTCCGCCGTAGGAGTCACGGCCCAGGGGTTGGGTATAGAGCACTGACGTTTCGGAAGTCATAGGGTCGGAGTCGTCTGTGGTGAATTTCATGGTAGCTCCTGGGGTCGCGCTGGTAATGCCGATAGCGTTGTTGTAATCTTCGGCAATCATCGGTGCGTGGGTTTGGTTGAGTACGAAGGGGATGATAGAATAAGGCACCTTGCCAGGCTCCACAGCCTTTACCTGCAACAAAGTGTGTCCCAAATTGATGCCCGGGGAATTCGGCATCAGCGGGTTGCTGTTATCGTATGGGGCAAAGTCGCCGCCATTACTGAGTCTGTACTTGACCGTAGTGCCTTCGGCAGCGGTAATAGTCAGTTGGTTGGTGAAGGTCAGCACGGGTGCTTCCACCTGCTCGAAAGTCTGGGTGGCAATGTTGGAATTGTAGCAGCCTGTTCTGCTGGCAAGGGCCTTCACGGTGGTAGCCTCTTGCAGCGTAATAGAGCCGTTGTACACCTGGGTAGGCCACGAATTACCCTGATACTGCGGGTCTGGATTGGGGTCGGTGCCATTGGTAGTATAGCAAATGGTAGCGTCGGCCAAATCGCAGGTAATACTGACTGCACCGGTTTCAGAATTGATGGTGATGACGGGGGCAGGGCATTGTAAATATACAATGCCTTCGCCAATGGCGGAGTTGAACATACCTGGCTTCACAGCGATAGCCTTGATGGTCAGGCTGGAATGAGAACTGTCGAGGGGCTCGGTGTACACCAAGGTATTCGCGCCAGCAGAATAGGTATTGGTCGCGGGGTCATAAACAAGTGTCGGGGCGTTGCCATCGATGGTATAATAGATGGTGGCATCCGCTGTGGCACTGGTGATTGCAATATGGTTGTTGCCATTGTCAGCAATGACGGGAGTGGCCACTTGTGGATAAACGGCACTGGCGCTGGGGCTGGAATTGACCATGCCGGCCTTCACTGCGATAGCCCTTATGGGCAGACCGGCGTTGGCATCGCCCAGTGGGCTGGAATACTGCAAGGATTCCAAGGTGGGAGGAGTGCCATTTTTGGTATAATAGATGGAAGCACCTGAGGTAGCGCACGAAAGCACAATTTGATTCTCGACCAAGGCGGTGGTGGGTGTCTCTACCTGTTCGAGGTTTAAGGTGGTGATAGCGGAAAGATGGTTCGTAGTGTTCTCCACCACGATAGCCTTGACGGTACAAGGGCCGAGAGGCGTGATTGGGGAGACGGGCGCAGAATATGCCGTCCAATCTGAGACGAGGAGGGACTCATAGATGGTCCAGCGGATGGTATAGTTTTCAGCTGGGGTATTACCGTGGGTGATGGTGATTTTTTGCGTATCGTTATCATAGGTGATAGAGGGAGGGGATGCAAGGGTGGGATAGATCACCAATGTCTCAGCCACATCCGAGGGAAGTTTGCCCTCCTCCACCGCTTTAGCCCTCACGATGACTTGGCCAGACTGGGAAAGGGGGATGGAGATGGGGCCTTCGTAAAGTGTATTTGGAACAGCGTCAGGCTCGGTGGTATAATAGATAGTGGCATTTTCGGGAGCCACTATGCTGACCTCCGCGTTGTTGGCATCAATAGTGAAAGTGGGGGGTGTGGTCTTTACGAGATTGAATTCACGGACTTGAGATGTAATCCCAAACTTCACTGCGATAGCCTTGATAGTGCAAGGATTAGATTGGGTGAAACTCAACGGTGATTGTCCCGTCCCAGTGTAATGGGAAGTGGTAGGATCGGTGCCATCAGTGGTGTAGTAGAGAGTTGCATCATTTAGCGGATGGGTGATGCTTATTTGTTGGTTAGAAGTGTTGAATGAGATGGTTGGATGCGTTACAGTAGGGGTAATCTCTACCGGCCCGGCCACCTCAGTCAGCAGCACACCATAACGTTCTACAACCGCTTTCAGATATCCGTGTTCAGTCACCTGAAAAATTCCGTCCTCTAATGTAGGGCTGGCAACAGTAGGGTCGTCTGGAGCGCCAGAAGTGGAAAAGGAATAGTGTATGCTATAGCCTTGCGGTAAGCCATTGCTATCAGAAATAGTGACACTAAAGGTCTCTGGGTCAAAGGTGCTGATGGAGGGGGCGGTCAATAAAGTCCTTTCGGGATACCATGGACTATTAGGGTCACCGCTTGAACCTGCGCCTGCGCCTTTAGTATATAATCCTATAATACCACCAACCCACATATTATTTGGACCGTCTTTTCTCACATTTGTTGCTTGAAGCGAAGGCTGATTTCCATTTCCACCACTGGCTCCAGTGACATTCAGGTATTTTCTATTATTGTCATCAGGACCAGCATTTTTGGAGACAAAGCTATACCCATACTCCGCAGACGCAAAGATAAATTTGAACAGCGCATTGTCGCCGTCAGCCGTTGCCTCAAGATGCACACGCATACGACCTGCATTTGCATTATTTGGCATACTATTATTATAAGTCAAATATTTCCCGTCAATTAAATGGATAATGTAGAAATAACCATTCGTAGGACTCTGTTTCACAACCCATAAGGCCTTTTTGGAGTCATACCCGTTCTGGCCATTCCTGCATTGGTAAGTGGTCATGAACGGCTGTCCGTTGTCGGAACTGGTGTAATAAGGAGTAGTGGATTGATAGTAATTCCAATTCTCAGTGGGGCATAGGTAATAATTGTTCGTGGTATTGTTCGCATCGAAATCGCGGCTGCCTATATAATACAGTCCCTCCGACACGCTCTGTGCCATTATTGCAGAAGTGTCAGAAACCGCTGGCAAAATCATCATCAATCCCAATAGAGCCACCAGTTTTAGAGGGCGGCGGAGCAAACAAAAATGCAATATATTGTTCGTTATCTTTTCCATTTTTCCACTTGTATTACAAAAACCATCCAAATTATTCATTTTCACAACTTTACAATATTATATCATTTACACAGAATCCTTTCCGCATAAAGGACTGCAAAAATACAAAAAATTTCGGAAAAAAAGTGCAAATTGAAGGGTTTTTTGAAGCTGTTTAAAAATGGATAACACGGGGCATTTTTTTGCTTCACTCGAGTGATTTCATCGAATCACTCGAGTCAATCGATGAAATCACTCGAGTGCCTGTTTTTGGGGTGCGTCGTAGTGACGCAGCTTTTCCCCCTTCTTGACCTGCATTGTCTTTCGCTACAGCCTAACCCCAGTTTCGCTATTGTCTCTCCACAAACTCGCCCCACCTTCGCCAAAACAGGCCTTCGGGCGAAGATAGGGCGAAGGAAGTCTGTACTAAAGACATCAAAACGCAGCTGCGTTACTGGCAAACTTCTTGAGGGCGGTAACGTGGAACCCTATCTTATGAAGTATTTCCTCAAAGCGAGTAAGTTCCTTGTATGGAATGGTCAGCTCGTAGGTCATCAGTTCTTCAGCATCCTCGGACGGGATAGGCTCGAAGGCATAATAGGAATCCTTTTCAGGCAGATACTCCTTAGGGAGCGATGCAGGCTGTACCAGCTTGACATTGTGATAGTTGATGTCATCATTCACATCAACAGAATAAAGATAACCGTCGTTGGGATATTCTATCAACTCCCAAAGTGTCAACTCCTTGCTTATATATTTCTGAAGGTCTGCAAGACTGACTCGAAGCACAAGCCAACGGTTATCACAGTTGTCACGATCCACCCAATAGAACAGGTAGTCATCGCCTTTGCTGCTAACGTAGTGAGACAAGAAGGGTCCCTCGAAGTAAATCAAGTCGGCAATTTTCCTGAAACCACTGAAATCGTAGTCAATATCATATCCTTCAATTACTCTCATTGTTAGTCTCCTCCATCAGTTTTTTTGTTGTTTTGAATGTTTTATTTAAATTACAGGATTCAAATTCGTAGAAATCAAAATGTCCATTTGAAGCAGTACTCGTCTTTCGGCCCTCTTCATTCGCAAGGCATCCCTCCGACAAAGAATCACCTATGGATGTAGCAATATTCCTAAAGGCTTTGCGAAGATTCATGTAAAACGCCTCTGCCTTTTCGGCAGTCGTAAAGCATGACAATGAAAGAAGCGACCTATTTCCCTCTCCCCTCTCCTCGGGGAGAGGGGCCGGGGGTGAGGGCCACATCATAGTCTGCCGACAGTCTCTACGTCAAGCCCTGTGATTTCGGCGATTTCCTCTATTGAGTAGCCTTTGGCTTTCATCTTTTGGGCGGCTGCCAGATTGGCGTGGGCTTCACCTTCTGATCGACCTTCTATCCGGCCTTCTGCCCGGCCTTCTGCCCGACCTTCTGCCCGACCTTCTGCCCGGCCTTCTGCCCGACCTTCTGCCCGACCTTCAAGATGAGCCGCGGCAAAGACGCTGTCTTGATACATGACGTTCTCCATGTGATGTTCGTACGCCTTTCGCTCCTGCGGCGACATCCTCATCACCTCTAATTTGGCTCGCGCCTCCGACAATCCAGGAGCCTCTGTGTCAGGCTTGATGAAACCGCTCTTCAAATACTGCAGCCACTCCTCCAACGGGGTCTTCGCCACCTGATTGAACTCGTTTACCCTGATGATGAAATACTCCGGGAAAACGTTCTCTGGCATCACCATCCCTATTCCCTCCTTCTCTTTCGCATTAATCCTCAGCGTGTCGCCCGTGTGAACACCAACCAGACGATTCTGTCCATGATACAGATAGTCAGCTCCCTGACCGAGGTCAAAGTACAGGATGCTTATTGAATAGACTTTCTTCACGTTGAAGTAACCTTCGCCCAATGTGATATGCTCCGTGATGGTCTTGGCAACACCATAGAGAACACGCTGGAGAAAATACAACTCACGAGTTTGCTGTATCTCCACCAAGATAATCTCATCCTTGCTGTTGCGCGCCTTTATGTCGACCCGGTTGAACTTGTCACGCTCATAATCCTGGTTGCTCTCGCTCTCAAGTATCTCAATAATCTTGATTTCCTCGCCTATGAGCACAGTCATCAGCCCCTCAAGGACACCAAAGTTAGCCTTATCGCGCAGCATACGCTTCGCAGCCCAATCGAACCTTATGTATCTGTTTGATTCATTCATCTTGTCTATCGTTTTGATTCCGTCTGCAAATATATACAATTTTCACCAATTTCAATCTGTTCGAAAAATAATTTCCACCCCTCTCCCCTCTCCTCGGGGAGAGGGGCCGGGGGTGAGGGCTACACCGAGTAACCCTTGAACCTACCTAAGCGTTACGTTATCGTTATGTTAGCGTTACCTTGGAGTTACGAAAAATATGATTAGAATTTGAGTAAAGTTTGAGTAGAAGGGGAGTAAAGGGGGAGTAAAACCAATAAACTATATATACCTGTCTTTCAGAAGACATGAGAGAGATCAATACCCCTCGTCTGACTGGTCATCTCCACCGCCTTCGTCGCCACCATCATCACCATCGGGACGGTTGCGCTTCATATTCTGCTGATTGATACGGTAGTTGAAGTTGAGTGAGAAGGAACGGCGGTTCCAGGTGCTGGTATTGTACTGCCAGAAGCCGTCGCCCCACGACTCTCCTCCCCAACTGCGGCTGTTGAAGAGGTCACGCACGTTGAAGGTGATGGTGCCATTGCCGTGCAGAATCTCCTTGCTCACCGCAAGGTCAATCCACCAGTTGCCTTTGTGCATTCCCAAAGGTTCCTTGTGCGGTCCCATGATGTGGGCAGTCAGCTGAAGGTCGAACCAGTTGCTCACCTTGAACTTCGAGACCACGCGGCCAAAGAGCATCCAGGTGGCATCATCGTAGACCTTATCGTTAATCTTACCGTTGAATCGGGAGCGGAAGAAGTTGACGTTGCCGTTCAGGTTCCACCACTTGGTCATCTGCCCTTGAGCGACGGCCTCCACGCCAAAGTCGTCAGCCTTTCCGAAGTTGATAGGCATACTGTAAAACACCCCGTCATCCTCATAGGTGTAGCTGCGTATCATGTTGGTTCCGTGGCGGTAATAGGCTGTGAAGTTGAAAGTCGCTTTTTCCCAAAAGTGGATGTAACCCAGCTCGTAGCTGTCCATATAGGTCGGGGTCAAGGCGGGGTTGCCCATGCGGATATTACGGTTATCATTATAGGAGCGGAAGGGACTCATCTGCCAGAAGCCCGGACGGCGGATGCGGCGCGTGTAGCTCACCTGGAACTGGTTCTTCTCGTTCACCGAATAATTGAGGTGGGCACTCGGGAAGAAATCAAAGTAGGGCTTGCCTCCGTTGATGGAGTCAGTGCCGTCGTGGGCATAGCCTTTCAGATTGGTCATGATGTCGGTCATCTCAACACGGAGACCCACCTGTCCTGACCAGCGACCCCAGTCGTTGCCGATACTGGTGTACAAGGCCGCCACCTGCTCTTTGTACTCATAATCGTAGCAGTAGTCCGCCAAGGGGTTGTACACACCTGTGCTGTCTTGTTCCGTCACCATCGAAAGGCTGGTGATGTCGCGGTTGGTGTATTTTCCGCCAATCTCCCACTGCGCCTTGGTGAGGAAGGGATGCACATAGTCGACGCTGGCCTGCAGGTTGCGCATCCGCTGGTCGTTGCTGGTCTTTTGGTAGAGCGTCCACAACGATTCCTGCATGTCCTTGTTGGGATAGAGCGTCTCGGTGATGTCGGAGCTCGAGTTTTCCTTATTGGTGAAGAAACGTACATTGGCTTTCAGGCTGCGGCCTTCGCGAGCAAATTTCTTGTCGTAGTCCAATGTCACCTCATACATCGGGTCGAACTCTTGGTAATCCTCGGCACGTTCGTCGTAGGTAGCGTTATTCAATAAAGGATACTCGTCGTAGTATTTCACCACGGGATGAGTCTCCAGATTGCCATAGCGGAAAACGAAAGCCGCACTAATAATATCATTGTCGGTGATATAATAGTCGGCTCCCACCCGCACGTTATGGCCCATACGGCGCATACGGCGCTCGGTGGTTTGGTCGGTGAGTTGGGTGAAGATAGTGTCAAAGGTCATATCAGGACCTGTGCCGATAGTGTCGAGATAATAACGCTTGGTTTGGTTGATGCCGCCACCGATGTTGCTGCGGTTGTTGAAGCCATAGCTGGCGAAGAGGTTCCAGCGCTTCAGGCGATAGTTGCCTGAAAGACTCGCGCCATACATCCAAGGATAACCCGTCCGCACATTAACGGCCCCGTTGAACCCCCGGCGCTTGTCCTTTTTCAAAATGATATTGATGATACCTGCCGAGCCTTCTGCATCATAACGCACTGAAGGATTGGTGATAACCTCTACCCTCTCAATCATGTCGCCTTGCAAGGTACGCAGCGCATCCTGGGTACTCATGCCCGATAGTCCTGACTCTTTGCCATCGATAAGGATACGTACTCCATCATCGCCCCTCAGACTGACATTGCCTTCCACATCCACCGAAACAGCGGGGATATTTTCCAGCACCTCAATAGCATTGCCGGCGGTATTGGCCACATCCTTACCCACGTTGAAGACGTGCTTGTCGAGAGTCATCTCGTAGGTGCTTTGCTCGGCCACCACCTCCACCTCGTTCAGCACCCGCTGGTCGGGAGAAAGGTTGATACGGCCCACATCCACCAGACTTTTCGAGCCGTCCAAATTGACATTCTTGAAGGACTTCAAGTAGCCCATATACTGGATTTCCAGAACATAGCGGCCTTTCTCAAGCTCAAGGGAAAATGCACCTGTAGGTTCTGTGATACAGCCTGTTACAAAAGTAGAGTCAGGCAAACTGCAAGCCCTCACTGTGGCATATTCCATCGGGATGCCCGTCGTATTGTCATACACACGGCCTTTGACCGTGATGGATGCATAAATATACTGAAAGCTGAACAAAAGCGTCAGTAAAACAAGAAGTTGTCGTTTCATACAAAGGAATTTTCTGCTCGTTAAAGGTTGCAAAAATAGTTTTTTTTGCCCAAAGCCAAGTTGGATTTTTAGGACAAAATGGAAAAAACAGCGTTATCCCTGCACATTATCAAAGATTTTTGGGGCTCTATGGTTACGCCTTGTCAAAAAACGGCATGAAAAAAGCCGACATTGCTGCCGCCGTTTCTTTGGTACACCATTTTGTGGACCACCGATTGGTGTACCAAATTGCTGCAAAAATTGCATTATCCCTGCGCATGGTCAAAGATTTTGGGGGTTCTATGATTGCGCATTGCCAAAAAATGGCACAAAACAAGCACCAAACTTTGAAAAGTGTAGTTTTCAGCCCCAAATTTTTATTGAAAAGTGTAGTTTTTTGGCGCGTTTTTATATTGAAAAGTGTATATTTGCAGCCTGAAAAGTTATTGAAAAGTGTATATTGGCTATGTTGTACAGGAAAATCAGCAAGGAAATTGAGGCGCATTTGGCTTCGCCGTCCGATAAAGATTTCTAATCACATCGGGTCCACATCCACCTGCACTTGAACGGCCTTGTATTCGGAATTCTGCTGGAACAAATGAATCTGTTCAGCAATCAGCTCCTTCACCCTTTGGGCATTAAAGTCGCGGCGGAACTTCACCATCATCTGTTTGATATACAAATTCTTGACTCTTGATACAACGGGGTACTCAGGTCCCAACAAATCTTGCTTGAAAATCGGTCGTAACATGGCCGCCAATTCCGAAGCAGCAGGGTTGAGTTTTTGGTAATCCTTATGTTTCAGTCGAATCAGAATCAGCCTGAAAAACGGCGGATAGCCAAACTGCCTGCGGATGACCATCTGCTTTTCATACAAGCCACGGAAGTCGTTGCGCAACACGTCCTGAAGGACGGGATGCGCTGGCTCGTAAGTCTGGATGATGACCTTACCCTGCTTGCCTTTTCTGCCTGCCCTACCCGCCACTTGAGCCATCAATTGGAAGCTGCGCTCATGGGCGCGGAAGTCGGGAAAAGAGAGCATATTATCCGCATTGAGAATGCCCACCACCTTCACCGAGTCGAAATCCAAACCTTTCGTGACCATTTGTGTACCCACCAAGATATTGGTCTCCTTGTCCTGAAACGATTCCAAAATGCTCTGGTAGTCGTTCTTCGAGCGGGTGGTGTCGAGGTCGAGGCGAGCCACTTTGGCTTCGGGCATCACGAGTCTCAAGTCTTCCTCAATCTTCTCAGTACCAAAGCCGTGCATTCGGATGTTGGTGCTGTGGCAAGTGGGGCATTCCATTGGAACAGAGGCCGTATAGCCGCAATAATGGCAGCGCAATACGTTTTGGGATTTATGATAAATCAGGCTCACGTCGCAATTGATGCACTGGGGTACATAATGGCATTCGTCGCACTCCAAGCGCAGGGAGAAGCCCCTACGATTTTGGAACAGAATCACCTGGTTGTGTTCCTCCAATGTTTCTTTCATCGCATCGAGCAGGGTGCTACCGAAGTCGGCTTTCATGGTCTTGCGTCGCCGCTCCACCCGCATATCGCTGAGGATGATTTCGGGCATCTGTACGCCTCCGAAACGCTCCGTGATTTCCACCAAATGATAACGACCGTTCAAGGCATTGTAATAGCTTTCGTAGGACGGCGTTGCCGAACCTAACACAGTGTTGGCCTTATGCATCGCGGCCAATACGATAGCTGCGTCGCGGGCATTATAGCGCGGTGCCGGGTCAATCTGCTTAAAGCTGCTGTCGTGTTCCTCATCGACGATGATAAGACCGATGTCGGAATAGGGCAGAAAGATGGCCGAGCGCGAACCTATGATAATCTGGTGCTTTGGTGACTGGGTCTGTCCGAAGTCGCGAACTTGTTCCCACACCTCTACCCTCTCGTTGGTGCCGTATCGCGAATGATACACGCCCAACCTGTCACCGAAATACGCTTTCAGTCGATTGATAGTCTGGGCTGTCAGTGCAATCTCAGGCAGAAGATACAGCACCTGTTTCCCTTGGTCAACGGCTTCCTTTATGAGTTTGATATATATTTCCGTCTTTCCCGAAGAGGTAACACCGTGCAGCAGGACAGGCCTCTTTTCTTCAAAACCAACTTTAATGCCCTCGTAGGCCTTCTGCTGTGCCTCAGTGAGTTGTATGCTGTCCACATCAGTCTGTACCTTAAATTCCTTCAGACGGCTCACTTTGCGCTCATAGACCTCAAAGATGCCTTTCTCAACCATCGCTTTCAGTATCGTGGAATGGGCATTGGCTTTTTGTAACAAGGACTTGACCAGAATATCGTTGTCGGCATCGCCACCGAGGGTAATAAAGGCTAACAGGACTTCCAACTGCTTGTAGGCACGTTGGGTCAGGCTGTCCATCAGTTCGTGAACTCGGGCCTCGTCGCGGTATTCCGCTGAGAGTCTTGCAAAACGCTCATATTTCGCCTTGTATTTCTCATTCAGTTCCTCCTCCATCACGAGAATACCTTTTTCCATCATGCTGTGGACCAGCGGCATCACTTTCTTGTATCCGATAATCTTACTCACCTCACTGATGGTGATTTTCGGCTTGATTTGAAGGGCTTCCACGATGAGGTATTCATAGTCGTTCAGGGCGACGGAATCAAGTTCATAATCGGGAGAAAGGGCAACCGTCGTCTCACTGCTCAGTTTCAAAGCGGAGGGCAAAGCGGCTTGCATCACCTCTCCGAGATGGCACATATAATAGGTCTTCACCCAGTCCCAAAACTTCAGTTGCTTCTCGTTGACCAAAGGTTGGTCATCGAGCAGGTCCATCAGAAACTTGACTTCCACCGAAGGCACTTGTTCCGTAAGACTCACTATCAGTCCCGACATGATTTTGGTCTTGCCGAACTGCACCACCGCCCGCTGACCTATATGCACTTTGTCGTTCAAGGCGAACGGCACGCGATAGGTGAAGGTACTCGGAACCGGGATGGGCAACAGGACCTCAGCAAATAATGTGAGACGGTCGGACGGCATGGGGCGTATTAGTGGGAATTAACTGTGGCATAGCCTAACAACTCGTCATATCCCTTGATGGAGTTGTAATAATAGAAATAGAGCTTATAGACATTGTTAGTCTCCCAGAAGTTACCTTCTGTCAAATCGGTCATCACCTCTCCCGTCTTACGGTCGACGGTGGCGAACATGAAGTTGTAATAGCCTTGCTTGAGCAGCATCGAGCAGGTGTAACCGTGCAGACGATAGTCATAGATCATCTTGTTGTTATCGTTGAAAGCCCAGTCGTTGATGGCACCTATGATGTAAAGATCCTCATGCGACAGCGGAGCCTCACTCTTGTAGAAGAAGTTGACACGACAGTAGTCAGCCTCAGTAGCATTGTCCAAATCCTCGTTTTCCACATAGACGAACTTCTCCCCGTGTATGTCCTCATAGCTTGCATACGCTTTTCTAACCCGTGACTCACAGGTGGAGATATCGAACTCAAAATAATCCTCTGTTTGCCGGATATGGGCCAGGTTCTCCGATTGGAAATATACATTGCTCGTGTTGAACCTGCGGTATTGGTTCGCACCTTCAAAAACCGTCTTGGGATGATGTTCGAAAGAGATATAGTCCGGATAAACGTAGGTAGGCTTCAATCCGACAGCCGCATTGTCCCAACGTCCGTTCTGCCTAATGGTCAAACTGCTGAACTGTTGCGTATTGATGGAGACATAGCTGTTCATGTTAATCTTCACATCAAGCTGCTGATGGGTATCAGTCAGCGACAAATCATCAGAATAGCGCGGCACTGTGATACCCATACGTGCTTTTTCGTCCACCACCATAAACCGGCGGGTGAAGTACAAGTCGTTCAGGTCTTCTCCATAAACGACGAGCAGATAGTTCCCTGAAACCAAAGGTTGCATATCGTCTTTGGGAAACAGCAGTTGGTAGTTGACATAATCCACCAAGGTATTGCGCGAAAAAGCATAGTCATCTATGCGGTCCGACTCAAAACCTGATGCGTATTGGATACGCTGAATGTCGGTAGGCTGCCAGTCGTGGCTGCAATGGATGAAGGTATAGTTAAGCACCTCACCGTTGCCACCGAGAATGTCAAAACTCAAGGTCAAGCGCTCGACCAAATCTCCCAAAGGAACCACCGGGTCTTTCAGTTGGTCGCCATCGGCATAGAGCAGGACCGTCTGCACCTCGGGACGATAGTTGATATTGCCGCAATACTGTCTGAAGTCTTGCGCCCACAGGCCCGCTGACCACACTAAGGCCAATATGAACAGAATGCTTTTTCTCATACGAAGATATTTTCTGCAAAGATAATAAAAAAAGCCTCACATTGGAGGCTTATTTTTGCACGCAGAATTTGCATAAATCGCAATTACAAATTCGCAACGATCTTCTTCTGAACCTCCACGAACTCCTCAGGAGTCATCTTGACGTGTTCCTTCTTGAAGTCCATGTCGCCTTCTTGCGAGATAGGTATCAGGTGGATATGGGCATGAGGCACCTCAAGGCCAATGACCGCCACAGCGATACGCTTGCAAGGCACAGCCTTCTCGATGGCTTTGGCGACCTTCTTGGCGAATACCATCATTGCACCGATTTCATCGTCCTCAAGATGGAAGATATAGTCGTCCTCGCGCTTGGGAATCACCAGAGTGTGACCCTTCATCACAGGATTGATGTCCAAAAAGGCGAAGAAGCGCTCGTCTTCAGCGATTTTGTAGCAAGGGATTTCACCCTTCACGATTTTTGAAAAGATTGTAGCCATATTGATGAGGATTAACGGGTGATTTCAAGCACTTCAAACAACATCTTGCCAGCGGGAACCATGATTTCGGCTATTTCGCCCACCTGTTTCCCCAAAAGGCCCTTACCAATGGGGGAGTTAATGGAGATTTTGCCTTCCTTGAAGTTAGCTTCCTTCTCGGGAACGATGGCATAGGTCATCACCATCTTGTTCTTGGTGTTCCTAATCTTGACGGTGGAATATAGCAATACTTTGGAAGTATCCATTTTCGACTCGTCCAGAACACGGGCATTAAAAATAAGTTCCTGAAGCTCGGCAATCTTAGCTTCCAACAGACCTTGGGCCTCTTTGGCAGCATCATATTCAGCATTCTCAGAGAGGTCACCTTTATCGCGGGCCTCTTGGATGGCCAGAACAATACGGGGACGCTCACGCAAGATGAGGTCGTCAAGCTCTTCTTTCAGTTTCTGCAACCCTTCTTGGGTAAAGTATTTAATCTCTGACATAATAGTGTATATTGTTCAAAAAAAGTGTCAAAAAAGGAGACCCTTACCGAAATAAGGGTCTTCCTTTAAAATCGCTGCAAAGATACGAATAATTTCGATTCTTGCTTGCTTTTATCAGAAATTTAATCTGAGGCCAAACGAGTGAGTGCCTTTGAAGGTGTAGGTGTCTCTGAAGGAATAGTCGAAGGAAATCTTCGTAGGATTCTCATCCTTCGAGAGCGGCACCTGAACGCTCAAACCAGCACTGAGACCACGATTGACGTTCATGCAGGCATCGTTGTCGATCACACCGCCCTTGGCCCAAATACCATTTTCATAGGTATAGCCAGCACGCAACAGCAGGATTTCTCTCCAACCATACTCCAAACCCAGGGTAATCTGGTCGTTGGTGAAAGAATTGGAGGAGAAGTTACCGGCAATGGTAAGACGGTTTTGCTCGCCAATCAGCCAGTCATAAGCGGCTGCAATGCTCAACTGAGTGGGCAGCTCGAACTCATCGGCACGCTGAACAACGGTGAACTGTTGCGTGGTACCTTGGGTCAAGAAGGCTTTGTAGGCCAGACCGTCGCCTGAGTACTTCATCGTGGGTCCGATGTTCTTCAGCGTGATGCCGAAGTGAACATTGTCGTAAGGACCAGTGACATACT
>CAMYYB010000010.1 GCA_947303335.1 uncultured Bacteroidales bacterium
ACCTATTGGCCAAATTAAATATGCGCTACTTTAATTCCGCCAACGAGTATATATACATTATATTTCAATAATTGTTCTGCACAGACCAGTTCTTTTAATTTATTAGTTATAAAAATGGGTCCCAGTAGTTTTGTAGACGCAAAAGAGCCTCCGAAAAAAGACAAGGGCGAAACCTCTCTGGTTAAATATAAGCTGAGGATTTCATTGATATTTCGGACTATAGCTCCTTCGCAGAAGGCAAAAGCGAATGCATTTAGAAATAATGAAAATGGAAATGAAGAATTCAAAGGAAATGACATAGCTCAGGAACTTAGTGGAGGATTGTTTTGCTATTCAGATAAGGATGAAGGGGGTGAATACATTATTGAAGACAAGTCTTTTGTTGTTGATGAGGCATCACCTAAAGCGATGATGTATCTTTCAAAAGCAATAGACAATTATATCATGGGGATTTGTCTTAAAGATGATGTGGAAAAGGTGGTTCCGTGCTTTCTAATTCCCTCCGTCTCAGACTCTCCTGTTGTTCCGACATTATTCTTTCATTCTTTTCCACCTAATTGTATTCAAAAGGAAACACAAAAAGGCCCGTTTGAGAAAATCGACAATCAGACTGGTTATGTTTATTTCTTTGGTTTTGATAGTATTCAAAGCTACAATAGTTCGATTTCATTATTGTCAATCGCAGGCAAAAACGCGCCTCTTTCAAAAACACTTATTCAGTTATTTGTCTTGATTTCTTATTATGTCTATTTCTACATAGATAATTTTGAACAGAAAAACTGGACTTTGTTGAAAAATGACATAAAACAACAAAAATACATTGACAAGTTTTTGGAGAACTATCTGAAGAAAAAGACGCCAAAGAAGGACAAGTCAGAAAAACCTTCTATTTGGAAAAAAATAGGCAATACTATCGCGAAAGGTTTTATGCTACCCTTTAAATTGATAGATAGCGTAGCTGATATCCTACTCAATTACGATGGACACGTTGCAAATCGTATTTTTACTAGAATAACAGAAGTAGTGGAAATAACCGAATCTGAAATATCTGAATTACCTGAACAGGAATTCGCGTCAAAAGCATCCAATGCTATTAGTAGTATTTTGCATGCATGCGAAAAAGATAGGTCTGTCAGTTTGTATTCTTTTTTTGAAAAATGTGGATATTGGAAATATCTTGGTAAAGAGTTCGAAAAGCTACAATCTGAGAGCAAAAATTGGGAGATATTGTCGTCATCAGCTGGAATTGTTTCTGGTTATGGAGCTGTTTTGTTTTCGAATGGAAAAGACTACATTTATGCATTTAAAGGTACAGATATGGATTCATTAGGTCGAGATTGGGTGTTGACCAATTTACTACAAGGTCTAACCGGGTTTTCTTTACAACATCTCCGAGCCATCGCTGATGGGAGCGACCTTGACGAAAGAATAGCAAACATGGGTAGTCTTTGGTTTACTGGACACTCGTTAGGTGGTGGCTTAGCTAGTGCAGCTACCATAGCCACTAAACACAGAGAAGGTGTTACTTTCAATGCCGCTGGTTTGAATGTCATAGGTGTAAAGACGACACAACTCATTAAAAACACAGGCAGTATCTTTCATCCAAGTCAAAGTTGGAAGCGTGTATATCCTTACAGAATAAAAGGAGAAATACTTGACAAATCACAACAGACGTTTTTGCGTGCTATAACTCTTGGGACGCTTGAGCGGGGATACGGTAAACAATCTGTAGAATATGAAATAAATGCGAATAAAAAAGATATTTCATGCGTAAGTAAACATGGTATCAATAATTTTCTTCATAAAGAAGTCATGGAAAAGTTAGATACTTTTGAAAAAGTAGAGCATGATGCATCTAAATCCTCGGAAAATAACAAAACTGTGACTGCTACGATTTCAATGATTACGATTAAGGGCAAAGAAAGTGAAAGCACTGCAAATTTAAGTAATTGATTATGCGTTTTTTAGTTTCAGGCAATGCTTCAGTTAAATTTCCGGCAGAGACCTATTTTGGTTTGCTTTGTTGCTCGGACGAAGATGCCATAGAGATTCCTTATCAATATCCTTTACAAGGCGAATGGGGAAAACCTTTGTCGAATGTGTTTGAAGAACCTCAAAACCACGAAATTCCAAAGAAACTGGATTTAGTATATCTTTCTATTGTAGAGGAAAAGTTCTATTCATTGGAAGAGAATGTCTCTATAGAAAGGTTTCAGCGAGGTTGGAATGCCGTTCACAAAGGCGCTTTTGATGAACAACCGCCTTATATTGTAGTAGGTTTAGCTCCATTTGGATTAGTTGTCCAATGGATTAATAAAGATAAAAAATCAGTATTGGTTTCATCGTTTCGTGCTAGAGAGATAGAAGTTCCAATGAGTGATTTTTATCCATCATCACCTGACATTTTACTCAAAGACATCTGTCAACGATACCTCAACAATAATCCATTGGCTCAATCCAACCTCTCTACCAATGGTCTTCCTTCCCGCGACCTCTTCGACAACTACATGAAGCAATTCACATACCGTTACTTGCCACTGTTTGAGCATTGGGACGAAGACGAGGAGAAGTGGCAACCTTATACCGAGGAAGAGCAAGAAACAAAGCCGGAATTGGACTACATAGAAGAAGCCCTCTACGACGGCACCCACGACAAACTGCACGACGGTGGGCTGCTCAACTACCACGAGGCAGGCAAACCAAAGAAACTTGCTGTGAAATGGCACATCAAAAAATCGGAATACACAGCCTACTTTTGGCTGGAAGACGAGGCCATCCGTGCCTTCTTCGACAAGTTCTATGGCATCCATCCCGACACGAAGTCGGACTTCATCATCCACATCGACCCCGAGAAGAAGAAATACCAATTGGCACTTTTCCGCTATGGCTTACAAGAGCCTAAAATCATCCCAGAAGATGCCTATCAACTCATTGTCTTCAAAAGCAAATTCGAGAACTATCGCAGCGAGAACTACGACCAACCGCGCGGAGCTTGGATTTGGTGATGAGCCTATAAATCTTTTTATGCTATGACCTATAGAATAAATATTATCATTCAAAACGTCGCTATTCTTTCAGAAGAGATTGTTGCTGTTGCAAATAACACTGCATATTCTGATGATTTAGTGAGCATCCTCAACAATCGATTGTCTGAAAAGAAAGACATATTAGGATTAGTAAACTATAGTTTTTATACTCCGAAAATTGATTGGTGTTATTCATTTGTGGTTAGTTTGAACTTTAATAATCTCGATGAAAGATATGAGATTGAATTCGTGAACACAAATCCCAAATCACATAGCCCAAGATACGAAGCCAAATTGGTCAATCCTATACTATTGATTTCTTCTAAGCCTTTGTGTTTCCCAGTCGAAGGCATTGTGTGTTGTGAGGAATGCCACAGGATGCTGTATGTAAATCCATTCTATTTCGATCTACCAAGTATTATTTCTGTTCAGGACGTGTTCCTTATGGAAGGACTGTATAACGAAAAAAGACGACTTGCCAATTTTATGGGGAAACTATCTCTTATTGAGAAACAGCAAATAAAAATTGCAAATGCTAGTTTCCTTGAGGATTCATCAAACGAGTATGATTATAACGAATATTTTTATGGCCTGAATGAAGGCATTCAATGGCTGAAGGAAAAAGTGGATATTTCTTTGATAAGCTGCATCGTGGCCCAAGACAAAGAAACAGTCGAGATATTAAGAAGATACATGCCCTACTATTTTAGGATTATTGGAACCAATGAGGATGTTCCAACCATGACGAGAGAAGAATGGATTCGCAAGGCCATCCTCATGATGATTAATGAATTTGCTTATGTTGCAAACAAATCAAAATACCTCAATGATAGTTTAGCATTATTCATGAAAAAATATCATTGTTCGAAGACCATCATTATGGAAATCTGCAAAGAAATAATGAACGATAGTGATTTCGAATCATTACGAAAACATCTATCATATCCTCTAATGTAGATTCAAATTAAGCTACCGTAGCGAGAACTACAACCAACCGCGCGGGGCTTGGATTTGGTAATACATGATAATTAACAACATAACAATAAAACTAAACCACATGAAGAAAAATCTACTATTATTCGCATTGCTCTTACTGATTTCGGGAGCAATGCTGGCGCAAGTAGCACCATCTGTGACTACGACTAATGCGACCAACATCACTCAAACATCAGCCACTGTTGGTGGAATTGTTGTCGATAGCTATGGAGCAACGGTGTCGGATCGAGGCATCTACTATAGTATTGCCCCATCACCTTCTACTCAAGGCGAGCAAGTTTCAGCCAATAGTGGTGGCATAGGACCCTTCTCAGTCGATTTGAATAACCTGACTCCTGGAACCACCTATCATGTAATAGCTTATGCTACCAATAGTGAAGGCAGCACTGGCATGGGCGAGGTGTTGTCTTTTTCTACAGAGGCAGCATACACCATTACCACCAATGTTACACCTCCTAGTTCTGGTCAGGTGACAGGTGGCGGAACCAATTTCATCTATGGGAATCAAACCACATTGACTGCCACCGCCAGCAACGGCTACACCTTCAGCCAGTGGCAGGACAACAACACTGAAAACCCTCGTACTATCACGGTGACGGGCAATGCTACATATACTGCTACATTTACACAAGACATTTACACTATCACCACCAATGTTACACCTCCTAGTTCTGGTCAGGTGACAGGTGGTGGAACCAATTTCCACTACGGGGATCAACCCACATTGACTGCCACTGCCAGCAACGGCTACACCTTCAGCCATTGGCAGGACGGCAACACTGAAAACCCTCGCACTATCACGGTGACGGGCAATGCCACATATACTGCTACATTTACACAAGACATTTACACTATCACCACCAATGTTACACCTCCTAGTTCTGGTCAGGTGACAGGTGGTGGAACCAATTTCCACTACGGGGATCAACCCACATTGACTGCCACTGCCAGCAACGGCTACACCTTCAGCCATTGGCAGGACGGCAACACTGAAAACCCTCGCACTATCACGGTGACGGGCAATGCCACATATACTGCCGTCTTTACCCAAAATATATATACAATCACGGCGTCAGCTAATCCGAACATTGGTGGCGAAGTGTCAGTTAGTGGTACGGGATCCTTTACCTATGGTCAGCAATGCACCCTAACGGCTACAGTCAATGAGGGCTATACTTTTATCAACTGGACAAAGAACGGCTCGGAGGTTTCCGCCAGTGCGTCTTACACTTTCTTAGTGGTAGAGGCTGGGGATTATGTGGCTAATTTCACGCTTAACAGCTATACCGTCACCGCTCAAGCTGACCCTCCGGCGGGCGGTACGGTCACGGGCAGCGGCGGCTTCAACCACGGCGAGACCTGCACCTTGGTGGCCACAGCAAACACAGGCTACACCTTTGTCAACTGGACGAAGAACGGCACAGAGGTTTGCACAACGCCGACTTACACCTTCACAGTGACAGAGAGTGCCTCCTATGTCGCCCACTTCTTAATCAACAGCTACGAAATTACCGTCACAGCCAACCCGAGCAATGGCGGCACGGTGAGCGGCGGCGGCACCTACAACCATTTCCAGAGCTGCACCTTGACGGCATCGCAAGCCGAAGGCCATACCTTTGTCAACTGGACGAAGAACGGCACTCAGGTATCTACCAATCCAATTTATACCTTCACGGTGGAAGGTGCAGGCGATTATGTGGCCACTTTTTCGCTGAACCAATACACCATCACGACGAATGTAACGCCAACGGGTACTGGAACGGTTGCAGGCGGCGGTACCTATTACTACGGTGACGATGCCACCCTTACTGCCACTCCCAATTACGGCTACCATTTCAGCCAATGGCAGGACGGCAACACCGACAACCCGCGCACCATTACGGTATCGAACAATGCTTTGTATACAGCCACCTTCGCCCCCAATTCATATACTATCACTACAGGGGTGACACCGGAGGGCACGGGCACGGTGTCGGGCGGCGGCACCTACACTTATGGCTCACAAATCACCCTTACGGCCACCAACGAATACGGCTACCACTTTGACCAATGGCAGGACGGCAACACCAACAGCACACGCACCGTCACGGTGAGCCAAGACGCCACCTACACGGCTACGTTCTTGCCCAACTCATACACCATCACCACTAACCCGTCGCCATGGGGTGCAGGCACGGTGTCGGGCGGCGGCACTTATCCCTACAACACATCGGCCACTCTGCAAGCCGACCCCAACTATGGCTACCACTTTGACCATTGGCAGGACGGAATTACCGACAACCCTCGCTCCATCACGGTGAGCCAAAACGCCACCTACACGGCGTATTTCATCAAAAACCAATACACCATCACCACTGGGGTGGAACCCGACGAAGACTGGGGCAATGTGACCGGAGGAGGTACATACGACTACCAGTCGAACATCCAGCTTATTGCCAACCCCAACCCAGGCTATTCCTTCCAACATTGGCAGGACAACAACGAGCAGAACCCGCGCCTGATTTCAGTCACCGCAAACGCCTCGTATACGGCTACTTTCACACGAAACCAATACATCATCACCACCCAAGTCACGCCCACTGGTACTGGCACGGTGACGGGTGGCGGTAGCTTCTACTACGGCGATAATACTACTTTGACCCCCCACGCTAATAGTGGATATATCTTCCAAGGCTGGACTGACGGCAATATGGACAACCCTCGCCATATTATTGTGACGAACACCGCCACTTATACAGCTGTTTTCGGTCCAATTGGTACTACCTATTACAACGTGACGGCCTCTGTCAGCCCCAATGGGGCAGGCACTGTCACAGGCACGGGACCTTTCCCGGAAGGCTCGACAACAACCCTCACCGCCATCGCCAACACGGGCTATACCTTCAACCATTGGCAAGACGGCAACACCCAGAGCACGCGCACGGTTACAGTAAATAGTAATCTGTCGTTCACGGCCTACTTCACGCAAAACACCTATACCATCACCACGATTGTCAATCCTACAGATGCAGGGTCGGTGACAGGTGGAGGAACTAACTTCCACTACGGTGACCAGACCACGCTTCAAGCCTTTGCCAACGAGGGCTATGAGTTTGACCATTGGAACGATGGTCTCAATCAAAACCCGCGTACCATCACGGTGACAGGCAACGTCACCTTTACGGCTTACTTCACCGCACAGGCTCTCAATCAATACACCATTAACACTGAAGTTACTCCAGCAGGTGCAGGCACGGTGGAGGGCGGTGGTACCTATTCTGAAGGTGAGACGGCCACTCTTATCGCCACGGTCAATCCTTGCTACACTTTCAGCCAGTGGCAAGATGGCAACACCGACAACCCACGCGATATCACAGTGATGGGCGACGGTACCTATACGGCCATCTTTACGCTCAACACATACACAATCACAACTGAGGTGACACCTGCAAACGCAGGTATGGTAGAAGACGGCGGAGAATACGACTGTGGAGAAACTGCCACACTCACAGCTGTACCTGAAGAGGGTTATAGATTTGACCAGTGGGACGATGGTGTCGTCACCAACCCTCGCACCATCAGCGTGACGAATAATGCCACTTATACGGCCAAATTTTTGTCGAACCAATACACCATCACCCTTTTCCCCGACCCCTTGGAAGGCGGCCAGGTGGAAGGCTGCGGTGATTACACTTACGGTGAAGAATGCACCATCATTGCCACAGAGAATCCAGGCTACGTCTTTTATGGCTGGTTTGAAAATGACTCATTGGTTTATAGCAACTTCACTGAAACTTTTATTGTAACATGTGACCGAACTCTCGTGGCCAAGTTTGCTGACGAAACTGCTTGTCTCATTTTTGTGGATATTGATCCAACTGGGGCTGGATCTGTGATCGGTTCCGGTCCGTTCCCTCCTGGTGAAATATGTACTTTAACGGCTTACGCCAAACCTGGATATGAATTTAAGAATTGGACTAAATTGGATGAGGTAGTCAGTGAAGATGCTGTCTACACATTCACTGTCACGGAAACGGCATATTATGTTGCCCATTTTGAAAGGAAGAAATACACCGTCACAGTCACAGTAAATCCGGATGGCGGCGGAACGGTGTCAGGTCATGAAGGGCAATTTACTCATGGTACATATTGCACTCTGGAGGCCTCTCCGAATGATGGTTATACCTTTGTCAACTGGATCAACAATAGTAATGGTGCTGTCGTGGGGATAAATCCTACTTATACGTTCCGAGTCGAAGCCGATGCGTCCTTTACTGCAAACTTCACTCAGGTTCAGAAACATACCATCAGAGTTCAGGCCGAACCTGAAGATGGCGGTGTGGTCTATGTGGGTGAACCCGGTGTGACTGAAATGGAAATTACCCATGGGGAGGCTTGCACAGTCACTGCCGAGGTCAACGAGGACTATTCCTTCGTCAATTGGACGGAGAACGATGTCGAGGTTTCGACAGAGGCAGTCTATTCATTCACCGTGGGGGCAGACCGCAACCTGGTGGCTCATTTCCGTTACACAAAGGAATGGAAAATTATCGTCTCGTCAAATAACGACGAATGGGGTACGGTGGCTGGCGGCGGCACTTTTATTGACGGTGCTGAGTGCCAACTGAAAGCCACACCTAAAGAGGGTTATATCTTTGTCAACTGGACGGAGGATGGTGATGTGGTTTGCGAAGATCCTACCTATCAGTTTACGGTGAAAAAAGACCGTGACTTGGTGGCCAACTTCAAGGAAAAATCCTGTCTCGGTGACCTCCAGAGAATCCAACCCAAATACCATCACACAAGTGCCAATGATTCCATCGTCCTGGTCTTGATTTACCCCAATCCCCAATACAATTATACCTACCAGTGGTATAAGAATGGAAATGCCATCCCGGGGGCAACGGGTCAGTACTATTACCAGAAAGGCGGAGTGGATGACGGCGTTTATAAGGTCAAACTGAGTCTCAGCGACGGATGCTCTGACTACACCGAAAATTATTATGTCAACCAAGGAAAGCGCCTGTGCATCTATCCCAATCCGTCGCGCAGGGGCAATGAGGTAGTGGTCGAGAAGGACTGCGAAGGTCAGGCTCGACTCACCATCTACTCGGTCGACGGACGGGCGCTCTACTCCGAGATGGTGACCGACAGCCAAGTCACCCTCAACCTTAACCTGCCCGTAGGCGTTTATGTGGCTCGCCTCACCGACAGCGAGGGCAACACGAAGATAGGTAAACTGATCATTAAATAATAGCCAACAACAATGAATAATAACAATAAAAACAACAATACAATGAAAAAGACATTATTTATCACAGCTTTCATGGCCATCGCAGTTTGTGGCCAGTCGCAACAGCTATTAACCGTCAGCGGCAAGACCGAAGACGGCAAAAGAATTAAAGTGGAATACTACAAGGGTACGAGCCAGGACCGTATCAAGTCGGTGAACTATGAACTGGTGGATGAGCTGAAGAATGAAAACAAAAGGCAGCAAAACAGCATTAACGACCTGCAGTATCAGTTGAACAAGGCCAACAAGAGAATTGATGCCCTCAATGCCCAGTTGGAGAATGCCGGTAACGACGACCAGCTATCCAACCTGAATACCCAAGTCAACGTGAAGCAGGATGAAATCAGCAATCTGAACCGCCAGCTTGGTGAAAAGGATGCGCAATTGGAAATCCTGAGTGCTGAGAACGAAAGACTGAAAGCCCAGTTGGACTCGATAAAAGCCGTGAACCTCAGAATCAGCCAAGCCCGCTCGGCCAAGACTCCGGCCGTCGGTGTGGAAGGCAGTTTGGGCGGTGTCGTTATGATGGGCAATCTCAACAATTCATGGGAGAAAGTGTTCTCCTTGAACAAGCAGTTGGCGGTGTATTATGGCACCGGACGGTTGATGGAGAATTTCCCGCTATCGGTTGAGGTAGGATTGGGCTTCCGCAATCTCCCCATGTCGGCAAAAATCCACAAGTACACTTATAGTGGCACCACTCAGGATGTCGACGGCGACGAGTTTACGCCTGTCTATGTCTTCGACAATTGCACGGAGAAGCTGTCGGTGAACTGCATAGAAGTGCCCATCCGACTCTGCTACGGCCAACCTATTGCTCACAAGGTGTCGTTTTATGCGAAATTAGGGGCAACGCCTTCGTTTATCCTCAACGCTCACTTGACCAACGGGGCATACACCATTAAAGGCAACTACCCTGATTGGGGGGTCACCTTGGAAGAGATTGAAGAGCTTGGCTTTTTCAATAACAGCGGCGATGGAGACAGGAAGGTGACGCCAGAGAGACGCTTCAACCTGTGGGCTAATGCTGCCGTTGGTGCCTACGTCCCTTTGAGCTCCTCCTTGCTTTTCAATGTCGGGGCAAAAGTGGATTATCCCATCCTTTCGGCAAAAAGATACAACGTCGACGATGACCATCTATTCCTCCCGAATGGCTTGACTGAATACAACAATGGAATGCTCATTCCAAGTCTTCAGGCAGGTCTCGTATATAAATTGGATTAAGAGTTTTAGGTCTTTAATCAGGTATGTAAACAATATTTAAATACACAATCATTATGGAAAACGAACAATCATTAAACGAAGAATTTATCATCACATTGACAATTGAAGGTACTCAATACGAGGAAGTGGAAGTGGAAGTGACTGACCCGATGAAAACCATCCGCGAGCAAATCAACTCGATTGTGGAGGTCTTCCATCTTCCGAAAATGGACAATGGCGGCAATCCAATTACCTATCTTTTGGGACGCATTGAAGACGACAGCGACACGCCCGACATCCTCGAATTTGACGATGCCGACGGTCGCGAACAGACCTTAACGGACTATAATGTGCAGTCGGGCGACTGCCTTCACCTTATTGCCAGGGCTATTGCCGGATAAAACCTAATAAACTTCTTGGTCATGAATGAAGTTATCAACAAATTTGATTTGAAGAAGCTCTCGCCTCGCGATGCCTGTCTATGGAAAGAATGGAAGGAGCTTGACTCCTTATGCAGCAAGCGTAAAGCGAATAGTGCCAACCCGCGTGAGCCTTCCATCTCCTACATCATCAGGAAAAAGAACGCGATGGGGCTTCCCACGGAATACGAGATTTGGTATCGCGTCAAATCCATTATAGGCGTGAAGGGCTCGGTGGCTCCGCGTGAGCCTATCTTTGGCTATCTCCACAAGATGAGCATCGTGTTGCCCAACAACTACCCTTCGGCTGATGGCAACCCCATCTTCACTTTCCGCACTGACATCTGGCATCCCAACATCCGCTACTCCGGCAGTTTCAAGGGTCATGTCTGCCTCAACAGCAAGGACATGGGCGTGATGGCTTCACTGAAGAGCTTAGTACTCCGCGTGGAGCAGTACCTGAAATACAACGACTATCATGCCCAGAATGTCTATCCCTATCCGGAAGACCAGAATGTGGCTGAGTGGGTGCGTGAGGAAGCCGAGCCCAATGGTTGGACACGTTTCCCGCAAGACAAACCTGAACCCGAAAGTCCAGAAAACGAGAGCAAGCCAGCCGTTGCCACGTCCCCTGAACCTAAAGTGACACCAGAAAAAATCAGAAGAGTACTAACGATATGAAGAAAATTTTGTTCGCCATCGTAGCCTGTTGCCTTGCTGTCAACGCGGCAATCGCTCAAGTCCCCTCTGAAATCACTCTTTCTGAAGATAAGCCTCAGGAAGAAATTCCCATCAGTGACAACCATCAAGAACACGGACGCATCTTCGTTAGAATGATTGGTGAACCTGACGACCAAGGCAATACATCGGTCAGAATTGAATTGCAGAACACCTCCAACGACTACTGTTTTCTTCTTTGCGACCATGCTTGGGACAAAAAAGAACTTCGGAAGAGCTTTATTTATTTTGATAAAGGATATTACGGCGAAACGACTCAGAAGATTGAGAATATTGGGATGAAAGGTATGCCCAATATCATTGAGGGCAATTCAGACGAAAAGTACACTTTCCCCGTTGTTAATGTTGGGGAAGGGACAGAACTGCAAGTCAGAATACCCGTCCACTTGGTCAAGCCGAAACCGGGGCTGTTTTGTAAGAAAAGAAAGATACTGTATGATGTGGTTTCTTGCACCCTCCGCATCACTGTGAACACGAGAGACCGGGTCTACGAAAACCTCCAGATGGAATGCGACTCGCTCTTCAGTGCTTTCAATGCGGCATTGGATCGTAAGGAATTTTGTTCCAATCCTAAACATGATTTGTCATTGGAAGATCAAGCTGTAGAATACTTTGACGAGCGGCAAGAATTGGAAAGCAGAGTAGGGGAGTACTTTAGGAGTTGTTCAGCGAACAGCAAGAAATCCATTCGATATGAAGCCTTGTATGATTCTGTCCACAATATGAAACAAAAGATGGAAGAAAGGTTAGCGCAATACAAGCACGATTGCGGAGGACACGGGCCTAAGGTTCCCACAAGCTGCAAGTATTGTACCCTTAGCCTTGAGGACATCTCGAAGCAGATGGTGAACTTGTATTTTGACCTTTACAATAAAGATAAGACAAAAGCGGAAGTCTTGCCCATTGCGAATGCCCTTTACAATTGCTGCATCAACCACAAGAAGCAGGTGAGGCAGTGGGGCACCAGTGAATACAAAAAGACCATCGAGGATAATTATAAAAGTATCAAGAATTATCGACCATGAATAGCATTAGGGCAATCCTTGCGATGCTATTGCTTCTGCCCAGTCTTTTTGCCTCGGCCAAAGAAGTCACGGACACGCTTTATTCTGCCGAGAACGACAGGGTTATTGTAACTTATAGCATCGTGCAAAAAGGCAATAGGGTTGATTTTGAAATCAAGAACGTCAGGAAACTGTTGGGTGATGAGCATCGCCGCAAATATGGCAAGGACCTCGGCAAAATCCTTACCATGTTCTTCGACGGGATTGGCGTTGGGAAAGATGTGAGATTTACCGGTGTGACCCCCGACATCATCACTTTGCCTTCCAAGGCTTCCTACACGAATTCAAGCGACGGCTATTTCATCGTTGAGCAGTGGCCTGCCCTTTCTTTTGACCTGGAAGACACGAGGGGGAAGTGCTTTAGCATCCCCCTCTATCTTGTCCACTACGAGCGGAAGCAGCACTACAAGATCCTCTGTTCATGTGGCAACCTTGAAGTCACGATTCCGACAGGGGCCACCAAGTCGTCGACAGGGGCCTCTTCCTCTGCATCTTCCAGCAAGCCATCCTCGCGTCAACGTGGCGTTGAGTTGATAGAAATCGAAGAGGGATTGGACGAAGCCCAAGAGCAGGCACTCAATCTCATCAAGTCAATCTATAAAGACTTGCCTGAGCAAAACGCCCTGCCCATGTCAAGTACGCTTAAAAGGAAAATAGACAACCTCATCGACCTGCAGTCCAAGATAAAAAAAGAGGAAATTAGCAAAAAGATTGACGAGGTGCTTGAGGCTTATAATGCCAAGGAGAAAGAATTGCAAAAAGCCACGGCGGAAGCCAACGAGAAGAAAGCCGATGACGATGCTTTTAACAGTTGCAATACCCAAGAAGCGTATGAACAATACGTGAAACAGCATCCCGATGGCAGCCATGTGGAAGAGGCCAAGGCAAAGGCTGACGAGCTCAAGACCCAAGCTGAAGAAGAAGCGGCCAGCAAAAAGAGACGCAATATTTGGATGATCATCGGAGGAGTATTGTTGGCCATCCTGCTCTTTGTAGGCAACCAGGCCATGCAAAGCTTCCGCAACATCCGTACCCAGCGCAGCATGATGCAAATGCAGCAAGATGCCACTAAACGAGCCCAAAGCATGGCCCAGAACAAGGCGAAAAGCGAAATACGCAAACAAACCAACAAAGCAGTCGGACAAGTCAAGAAAAAAAGTCAAACAGCCCTGCGCGACACAGCCGACAAAGTGAAAAGCAACAAAGGAAACAAGCGAATGTCAATTTGATTTTATTATGAAACATTTTTTAAGTACTACTTCAGTTTTTTTATTCATGCTCCTTTTGCTACCGATTGGAGCAACAGCACAGGAAATCCCGCAAGTGGAGCCGAACGCTGACGGCTCCTATAATATGGAAACGGTTATCGAGACATTCAAATTATACGTGGATGGTGTTGAAAACCTACCGAAGACTGATGATGAAATCAAGGATTTTGTTAGAACATTCCTGAAAAAAATGGGAGAAGACACGAATCCTAAATTTGATGAAAAACTATATAGATATGGAGACGAGAATGCAGAACAGTTAGGAGATGCAGACGTGGAGTTTCAAATAGATCTGAAATGTGAGAATTATGTAAAAGAGAAAAAAACAGAAAAAGAAGCCAAGGCATCGGGTACGACACAGTCGAATGAGAAAGGGATGCCTCAAGAGAGAAAATTGCCTATGACCTATAAGCAACTTGGCTTAAAGATAGGTGTACCCGTCGGTATCGTTTTGATTCTTGCCGTCATTGTCTTCTTGTTGGTCAAATCCAGAAAGAAAAAGAAAGAGAAAGTGGTTCCCGCAGGCGACATTCCTTCCGGGAATATCGAACCGGTCAACAATGACAATACTACTGGCACCAATGATGTCATTATCAGGCGTAAGACTTCGTCGGTCTTGCACAAACAAAGCCTTGACGACGTGCTCAAAGACCCCAATTACATGACGGTCGATTGCAGCGCTTTTTGCGATGATACGGCGGTGAAAAAGATGTATATCAAGAACTCGGTCATCTTGGATATCTACAACAGGTATGCCGAGGATTTGAGGAACCCCAATAATCCGAAAGAGGACGGATGTATGGTGTTGGGCCGCTGGGTTCATAATGAGCAACTTGATGCCTATGACGTCTCTTTGGAAGAAGTGGTCTTCCCGGGTGATGATGCCGTTTTCGCGGAATATGAACTGGACTTTGGAGGCAAAATCAAGGTCAAGGTCAACGAGAAGCTCCGCAAACTGCGCCGCGAGTCCAATCTTCAGTATGACATGACTTGCTGGGTGCATTCGCATCCCGGCTTGGGGGTCTTTTTCAGCAATACGGACTGCAGCCTGCATATCCTGCACAAACATCCCACCCATCCCAAGTTCCTCACGGCCATTGTGATTGACATCCTTACGCCGAAGCAGGACTTGGGCATCTTCACCTTCAAGCATGACATGACCATCAATTCAAAAAATGATATCAAACAACTCTACTCTTTGGAGGAATGGTACAAGTGGGCAGTGGAAAACAAACGCACCTCGGTCGTCTATGAAGAGCATTTCAATACGCTTGAGACAGCCAAGTCGAGGAACAGCGCGTGTTACAACGTTCAGCTGTCCAACGACCCTATTATCGACATGAATACAATTGCCAACGACCCTGAACGTAAGAACCTATATTTTGTTCATGGTTTCTCAACCACGCAATCGGAACAAACCACCAACATAGCCGTGAAAATTAAAGACACCGACACCATGATTGATAACGAATTGATAGGATGCTTCATGGTGGTGGCCCATCGCAGTTATCCGACCATCAAGAAGGTGGTAGCCAACTATTTAGATAAAGTTAAATTCATCTTGGTGTATTCCACTGCCGACGGAATGCTTTCCACTATTCCCGTCGTCGGAAACGACCTTTGTAGCGATGAATCATTTTATGGAGAACAACCCTTAGAAGAACTCAAGATATGGACAAGAAGAAAAAGATAAGCCTCATGAAAGCTTTATTCATCAGTGTGTTGCTTGCCTTGGCTTTTCCCATCCTGGCGCAAGACGTCAACCAGATTAAATTTGGAGGTGGTAAATATGACAATAAACCAGGGTGTGACAGCATCACGCTTTATCTGAAATTAACCGAATCAAACGGAAATCGAATCGAAGATATTGTTCCCTCTGATTTGAAGAACCACTTCACCTTTGTGGAAAACAAGGATACCATTCCCAATAAGAAGTGGAAGGCCAGTCTCCTCACAGGTGGCCAACGCATCCCCGATGACTTTACCATCTCGGTGTTGGTGGACCTCAGCATTCCGGAAAGCGGCAAGGAGGACATCTATAAAGCGGTGAAGACTTTGGTTGACATGGCCTCCGATAGCAGCGTTTACCTTTCTTTCTTTGGCGATCAGGTAAGCAATAGCCGCTTGGTCAACAAAAACAACTATTCGGAGTTTCATGGTCGTTTCATGGATATGGCCAACAACAAGTTCTTTTATAGCGCCCTGTATGCCAAACTGACCGAGTTTAATCATGGGGAAGCTCAATATGTCGACCAAATCAAATCGTCTGGTTACAAGAAAGTGGGAAAGATTTGTGAAAGGGCTGAAAAAAGCGTTGAAAAAGAGGAAAACAACAACTTGCTTTTCATTTTCACAGGAGGCAACGAGAATCCTCAAAACGAGGAACTGAACTTCACACAAATCGTGGAATACTTTGACGCTGCGCTCATCCTGCCAAGAGTGTATGCCTTCTATTACGTTGCTGAAAACCAAATGGATGAGGATGTGGAGAGAGTATTGAAGGCGGTCACTCGTCCTCAAAATAGCGATCATGAACTGCGTGCTGAGAGTAAGGGGGATTATAAGCCTTCCAATAACATTGATGCTGTTGTAAGTGGTTTCCAACAAGTCGTCAGAAACGAGATGTACGACTTCGCGCTCACCTATCAGGTTGGGGAGAACAAGAAATATACCGGTAGGGTAGACTATACTGCGCTTTGGGATGGCGAAGCTAAAGGAGCGGGAACCTTCTCGGTGGGTGCGGAAGAGGACCCGTGGCCGAAACGTCATGAAACCGCAGGTGACTCAGCCAAGAAATACCTGGTTGCCTTGTTGGTGGCCTTTCTGACCTGCTTGCTTTTTATCGCCATCATGAAAATCATCGTGCCTGGGGTAAAATCGGCCATTTTCTCTGCAAAATATCACAAGAAGTACAAGATTGTGGAGAATGTCAGGACTCTGGTCTGTCCGCTATGCCGATGCGAGATTCTTCCCGGGCAAAGGGTGGTGAACCGATGCCGACACATCATGCACGTCAAGTGCTGGAAGGCCAACGGCTTTAAATGTGTTGAATATGGACAGAACTGCAAAGAGGGTATACAAGACCATGTCCATTGGGAAAGCCTCTTCAGCAAGGAAACCCTTATGGATTGCTTCCTGACTATCATGGGCATTTGCGCCAGTTTGGTCAGCTGGGTCATCTACGAAGTTACAGGAAGAGGGTTTTTCGGTGATTTTGCCAAGCATTTTGTCAACGCTTTCTTCAAAACAGATGGTGAAGTTGTGGGCATTGTTGAAAGTTGCGTTACCAAAGTGTCTTCATTCCTTACCATCGGTCTGCTGTTGGGCTTTTTCCTTTCGTTCACCTTTAGGTTTTTTGACGGTGCAAAGCGCAGGGACTTCAAATGGTTTCTTGAAATCACAGGTTTGTCCTTGCTTTCGGGTGTCATAGGTATGGCGGCTTTTACCCTTGGTAGCGTTGTCTTGTGCTTGTGGGTGTCGCCTGCCGACTCGTTTATCCCGAGTTATTGTTCCTTCCCGGCCTATCTGCTGTTTTCGGTATGTATCTCACTCAGTCTTATCATCAGATCAACTATTCCTTTCAAAAGTGCCTTTTTGGGTGGTCTTGTATCGGCCATCATCGGTTTCATAGTGCTGTATTTCTCTGACAAAATGCAATATTTTTCAGCCAGAAACAATTCTCGTCCGTGGATGACTATGTTGCTCAATTTCGTCATCTATGGTGGCGGACTTGGTGCCTCGTTGCTCACTGTCAGAATGTTGGCAGAGAAATATTTCCTCATTGTCAAAAACGGTATCCGCAGCGGATTGCGCATTCCCATCCATAAATGGATGAACGCCGGAAACATGGTCACCATTGGCATGACCCAACAATGCGAGATCCAGATGGCCTGGGAGAAGAGCAATAAGGTGGCCAAGGAGCACGTGCAGCTTTATGTGGACCAAAGCCGGTCGCAAGCCATGCTGAGGCCGATGGCTCCCACCACATTCAATTTGCGTGCCGAACTTGGGGCCAGCAACAAGCCGGTGCCGCTGTTTAATGGAGATACGTTCAAGATTGGCGACACGATTTTCGAATATGTTGAAAACTGATTGAAATGAACGAACAAAACAAATACGAATGGGGAGAGGGCGTGTTCACGCTGCTTTCCTGGTTCAAGAAAGACAAGGTGAAAAACGCTCGCGTCCTCGTGGTCGGTGCCGGTGCCCTTGGCAATGAGGTTGTAAAAGACTTGGCACTTTTCGGCGTGGGCCATATCTATGTGGTTGACTTCGACCAGATTGAATTATCCAATCTTACCCGTTCTGTACTCTTCAGAGAAGAAGATGCTTACAACCATTCGTACAAGGCCGAAATCGTTGCCAAAAGGGCTATGGAAATCAATCCTCAAATCAAGGTCATCCCCTTTGTCGGCAACCTGCTCTCGGAGGTTGGTTTTGGTATCTATCGCATGGTGGACGTGGTCATCGGATGCCTTGACAGCCGCATAGCCCGTTATCAGCTGAATCGTTTGTGCATGCGTGCGGGAAAATCATGGGTTGACGGAAGCATTGAGAATATGACCGGGTCGGTCCAGGTGTATACTCCTGGTGTGGCGTGTTATGAATGTGGCCTTTCGCGCGACGAATTCAACCATATCATGGTTCGGACGGGATGTGCCGATGTGGTCAACCTTCAGAGTTCTGCCGGACGTGTGGCTACAACGCCAATCAGCGCCTCCATTATCGGTGCCATTGAAGTGCAGGAAGCCATGAAGATCATCCATCTCGACACCGAGGCGGCTTCACAATTCAAGACGCTTCAGGGGAAACTATTGCATTATGAGGGTCTGACCAATAGCACCAATGTGTATAAGTTTGCATCGTGGAAAAACACTTGTACGGCGCATGAGCGTTGGGAGCCTGTCATCGAAGCCCCGAATCTGTCGGCCACCCAAACCGTGCGGGAGACCTTGTCGGCTTTAAAATCATTGCTTCAGGTCGAAAATGTTGAAATCAACATGTGCAACAACAAGTTTGTTGATGTAGTGGTCTCCGACAAGCCAGAGAAGGAATTCAAAGTGATGGTTCCCGATTCACAACTTGACCGTTACATGAGCGCCAATGATGAATTGAGGAAGCTCCGTTATATCACCACCTTCCACAAATCGTTTTTCGAAAACATCGATGCCGAGTTTCCGTATCAGGACCTCACGCTCCAGCAGATTGGCATTCCGCTCTTCGATGTTCTCCAAGTGTCGACCGAGAAAGGCTTGTTCCACGTTGAACTGGATGCCGATGCCCACCTGTTTCTTTAACAGCCTTTGCCTATGCTTCCTAAAAATATTCCCGAAGACATCAACATAGAAGTCCTTTTGCCGTTTTTCCCGGAAGGGCAGTGCAAAGTAGCTTTTACGGGAACACATAAACGCAACGCCTACAATGATTTTATGGGATTGGAGGAATTGTCCAAAGATACCATGCAACTTCATGTGGGTCGCGCTAGCTTATACAACGCATTGCCTGAATTGCTGTTTCACCCCATTGACCGTTTCGACAATCTGTCGTCGAAGGTTGACAAGGAAAAGTTCGAAGCGGAATATGAAGCGCAGGAACGCGAGAAAGAACAGGCTCACAAGTTTTTCGCTCCGTTTGACTTGTTGCTGTTGCAACTCCGTATGCGGATTAGGGAACGTCTGGACGTGTATGCTGAGACTGACAAGATAATGATTGATCTTTTGGGCTATGGTATAACAGAAGCTCAAAAGCAAAATCGTTTCGTCAGGAAGACACTTCCCTTTCTTCCCTACTGCAAGTCGATTAGAGGCAACAAGACCTATCTGACCTTGATGCTCCGTAAAGTCTTGATGGAAGAAGGTTTAAGTATCATTGTTTGCGATGAGAAGCACACCTTCACCGATGCTTCTCCCAGATACAACATACAATTAGGGCCGGAAGCCGACTGTTTGTATCTTGGTGACACATACGTTGGACAAGCCATCACCTACCATATTCACTTTTGGTCGGAGGCCGAGTGCGATGAGTCTTTTTTGCAATTTGTAGAGGAACTGGAGACCTTCCGCAAGTTCATCCAGGATTATTATTTGGCTGTGGATGGGATTCTGAGGTTTGATGTCTGTCATGACGAAGAACCGCTGAGATTGTCGGATGAAATGAAATACAATTATTTGAATTATAATACGAACATCTAAATACTATGGAAAAAAGAATATGTTGGAAAAAGGGAATGCGTCTGACGGATGACATCATGAGAGCCTCAGAGGACGCCACTATGGCTCGTGTTGCTACAGCCATGACTTTGGCTTCAGTAGGACGTTTTGGATTGCTTCCGGGTCCACGTCAGTTCCAGATTTCACTGAATCTCAACGCCAACTATGTCGAAGTGCTGACGTTGGATTGCCTCGCCGTCACCCGTGGAGGCTTTCTTATAGACGTGCAAATGGATACAAAATATTCGAATTATTTTGATAACCGGGTTGCCATTCCAGACGAAATGGGGAAAGGGGAAATGCTTCTAACCATTAGCGTAGACACAAAACAATGGAAAGAAACCTTGAACGGGTACGAGGAACCAACTTATACTTTTCATCTCGTTGGCATCAATAGCCCCATACCCGACAATGCCTTGCCCATAGCTCACCTCGTTTACTCGGAACAGATTAGAGTATGGCATATTGACGAGGTAGAATTTGTGCCCCCCTGTCTTTTTGTGTCATCCCATCCCTATTATACGGAGTTGATGAATCGGTTCATACAGATTCTGTCCGAGATTGAGGACAAGGTGTTCCAATGCTTGAAAACGAACACACATGCAGTATTCCCGATTCTTTGGCCTGTGGTTCAACAAATTCTCATCGACACCGATAAGAACCGCGATTTGATGACTCCTAATGCCTTATACGGTAACCTGCAAAAATTTGTCGCCATATTCACTGCGGCTTGTCGTCTCGACTCAGGTCTCAACTTGAGCGATGCCGATATGTTCAGGAATTATGCCCTCGCCCCATATAACTATATGGATGTTTATCCAAGGTTAAAAGAAGGGATGAGGCTCAGTTTTCTCATCAATGAGAAAGTGGACAAGATTATTGGTGAGCAACCCTATGAACCCAAGGTTAATAACAAACTGGAAGCCCCCTATATTGAAGACGACCAGTTGTACCAGACTTGCAAGACCTCTGTTTCAACCCTTCCCATTGTCAACAACGTGTCGGGAGCAACTGTGTACTATTCGATTGACGGCAGTAAGCCTACCAAGCCGGTCACGAATGGGAAAGTCAGAATAAAAAATACGTTCCATCCAAATAAAGAGAAGGAAGAAGATCAGGAATGCATCGTTAAACTAAAGGCTGTACTTAACGACGCGGAGAGCGACGTTAGCACCTTTACGGTCATACTTCACAAAGCTAAAGACTATATTAGAATCTAAACCCAATGAGTTTCATCAGTACGCCGTTGGCTTACCAAGACTTTTCGACTGAACCTCATATCAAACGAGATTTGGAGTCGGAGTTTGAGTATCTTGACAATCTCCTGGAACTTATCGCTTTCACTCCACGAGGCAGCTTTTATGCCGACCCCGATTTTGGATTCGAGTATTGGAACCACGAGTATTCCAATATTCAGTACCGGACCTTCAATAGTGGCCACATTGGACTTATGGGTGGCAAGGTTAATCAGGAAGTGACTAAATTGGATTGTCAGGAAAGTATACGTCAGAGTTTGCAGACCTACGCACCACAGTTGACAAAAGTGGAGGTTGCTGTTGAACTCAATGCGGCTCAATATGGCGAGCGTCTGCGAAAGAGCAATGTCCATTCAAAGCATATCGTCAGTATTGTTGTCGCAGGTGAATTGGATAACGGGATAGCGACCAGCCATTACAAGAAGAAAATAGAGTTCCTGATGGAACCCTCAGCAAAGAAATATATTTCCATTTAACAAATAAGATTTGACAAGATGGATTTAGAATTGCAAAACAAAGTTAATGACACCCTCGAACAACTGAAAAAATATTCCATCGACGGCTTTGAATTCCAACAAATGGATCCTGTCGCCAAGATGATGTTTGTCGCTTTGGTGTATGAAATCCAGAAGATATATGACCATATTGACAGTATTAATGACCGCATTGTAGAACGGTATTGTACGGATTTCATTCCCCGGCAGGAAGTGGAAGCCGTACCCGCCATCGCTTTGCTTCAACCGTCGTTCAAGTCCAATAAAGACAATGAAGGCTTTTCGATAGGAGCAGGGACTCAGTTTTCATATAAAACAGCCCCCAAGCCTATCAACTATATTCCACTGTTCAACACGTTGACGCTTCCGTACGCTGAGATAATCCTTGTGCATCAAGACAACGAGTATTGCAAAAGCGTGAATATGTACAAACCTAATCGGCTATGGGTTGGCATCAAAACCAATGTTGAAATCGAGTGTATACAAGGTCTGTCACTCTTTATCACAGGAACTAACGGGGTGATGCCCGAGCATATTTATGTGGGTGTTGAGAATCATGAGCTTGACTTTGCCACACCGAAAGAAATGGAACAGGTGGAAATGGTGGAACCCTTTGATGCGCAACAAGCATCCGGGCAGTTCTTCTCGTTTTTAGGTATCTGGAAGGAATGCTTGCTCAATATGAAAGAAGGCTCGTTACTCTTCATCACGGATGAAACAAGCAACCGAGATTTGTTTAAGCCAAGGGCTTACCCAAAGACGTTTGAGCAATGGAACCTGACGGACACATTGGAACAATTCGAGATGGCAAAACCGGTTTGGCTTCGAATAGAATTCCCGGAGGGGTATGTCGTCCCTGAGGATAGCGAGGTGATGCTCAATGTCATCCCAGTGGTCAATGTCGATGTGTGTTCGCTGACGCTGAGCGACCATGCCCCTATTGCCAAATTGCAAAAAACAGAAGACTCATTCTTTTTGCGGGTTCTTGAAACAAGTGTGGCTTCCAATAAACAAGGGTTCGGAATGTTGAACGATGAAGTCATCATTCGAGATTTTGATGCTTCATGCTATCATAACGGTGACCTTTATCGGGACATGCGCAATTTATACAACAGGTTCGTTGACGACTATTATGCTTTCATGGAGTACAATGAGATTAAAGACGAAAAGACCCAAAAACTGTTGCGTGAAACCATAAACAAAATTGCCAACAACAATAGCATCAAGGAGCCCAATGACAAATTCAAATTTGACAGCGGTACCTACGTGATGAAGAACTTGAGGCAGAATCCCTCAAGCTCATCCATTAAAGTGAACTATATCACTACTCAAGGCGAGGCCGGCAATTTGCCACAGGCGGGCGAGATAATGGAAAACAAGAAGGTACCCGTGTTTAACCAAAAAGTCCCTGTCTTAGTTTCCGCTATGGGAGGCGCTGATAAGGCTTCGGCTGACGAACGCTATGAGCTGCTTCGTTATTATTCGCTTACCAACGACCGGCTTTATACCAAAATGGATATTGATGCTTTTCTGCGTAAAGAGATTATGCGGGAATTTGGTCAAGAGGAGTTTAAGCGCATCATCATCAACATAAACGTAGAGGGTGTCGGCGGTGAAACAACAGTACAAAGAGGTCTTTATATCGACATCTGTTTTAAGGACACCAAGAATTATATAAGAGCCAAGGGCATTTCCTTTGACAAACTTATGAAACAAAGAATAGTGAATAAGTCGTGCATCGCCATGCCGATTATTGTAGAACTTAGAAATTTGGAGGAATAGATATGAAAAAAATATACAGTGCCTCAGCAAATCCTCGATTCGACAATAATGTTTTAATTGTCCAACGCCAACTGAATAGTATTAAGTCCGCATTGCTTCACACTCTTCCTACGATTAAGGAAGATGGTTTATATGGTGAAGAAACGGAGAAGGCTATTAAAGTTTTCCAACAAATATGCAATATTTCTGCTGATGGCAAATTAGGGCCACAGACCTCTTCTTGTATATCGCAAAAACTAAGGGAAATGCCCAGTATAGGTGTCGCAGTGCCAAAGTATTACATAAGTGATGCGTCACCTAAGTATTACATAAGTGATGCATCGCCTAAATATTACATTAGTGCTGCCTCGTCTAAAACCAAAGGAAAAACGAAAAATAGCTTTTCGCTGTACGATGAGGCTGATCAGTTTGTTGGAGCGGTTATTGATTTCAACTCAACGTTAAAGACTGTTGCAGGCAATGTTGCCACGCTCAAGAACCCGGCTCCAGAAATGGTGTTTCGTTGTTTCAAGGGAAGCCTTGAAACAATTGACCCGACATTGAAAAGAATGCAAGAGTCCTTGTCCAAATACCATCATCATAAAAGCAATAGTACCGTATCTGCTGATACGTTGAAAATGGCTAAAAGTAACTCTATCCATCCCAGTCTTCAAGGCCGTGCTGCTGCCCAATCTGTCAGTATGGCTAAAACCAGTGAGAGGATGACCAAGTATTTCATGAAGGAAGTTACCAACGCAAAAGATGCCATATTGAACAATCTATATCGATATGATTTTGTGTCAAAAATCGGTTCAAAACTGAAAGCGATGGGGCTGTCAGGTAAAGTCGATTTGTCAAAAGTGAACATAAAGGGAGGGTTGGTTGGTATTGGCTTTATCTATTCATTAAAAGACATCATTTGGGACATCTTCCATATTGCTGATTTGTTTGATGAGACAAAAAAGGAGGCATGGCTTAAGGATTTGCAAAAAGACTGCTATGACTTTCTTGACTCTTTGATTATCGGATGTGTTTCCTGCTTTTTAGCACAGCTAATTGTAGTCGGAGGTGCGGCCTTGGCGGGTCTGACCGTCTCATCGGGTACCATCCTAGTGGCTATTGTGATTGTTGCACTTATTATCGGACTTGTTTTCAGCTATGTATTAAGCTCAAATGACATCTCTTTTACAAGATTCGTTTTTGAAGATTGTGCAGAGTTCATTATAAGTAAGATTTATGGTGTTTCACTGTGAAAACCGACCAATGACCAACATGAAACAATTCATTATTGTTGTTATTCTGGTCTTATACAGCGGTTTTTTATTTGCCCAGTCTCCCTCCGAAATCCGTTCCTACATCGACCAATACAAGTCGTTGGCTATAGAGCAGGAGGATTTATACGGCATTCCTGCTTCTATCACTTTAGCGCAGGGCATTTTGGAGTCTCGTGCCGGCACAAGTGGATTGGCCACCAAAGCCAATAATCATTTTGGAATCAAAGCCTTTGGCTGGTCGGGAAGCGTTTATCGTGCATGGGACGATGAAGCCACAAAAAGCAAGTTCAGGGTCTATTCGTCGGTCAAGGAATCGTATGAGGATCATTCGCGGCTCATTAAAAAACTCCCCCGTTACCAGACGCTTTTCAATATCAGTGTGTACGACTATCGCGGATGGGCCAATGGACTGCAAAAGGCCGGGTATGCAACCGATGCCAACTATGCTAAAGCCCTGATTGGCTATATTGATGCTTATCATCTTTATACCCTCAATGGAGGGGTGAAACTCAAGCCGAACAAAAAGATTGTCCTTGCAAAAAACACGAAAGTTGAAGACTTTGAGAAAGACCAAGAATTGGTTATAGACGATTCGGAAATCACGGAAGAAGAGGAGATGGTGAGTCATGCACTGATGAGGTTCGTGGTTGAGATTAACGAGGTACGATGCACTTTGCTTTATCCCGGAGAGACCTTATCGTCAATAGCCATGAGATACAATATTTCGAAACGCAAGCTATTGGAATATAACGAGACAGGGAGCGAATCGGACCTCCAAGAAGGCGACGTTGTGTATTTGGAAAGAAAAAAGAGAAAATTCCATGGCCCTCAAGACTTCTATCGTGTAAAAGCCGATGACTCCTTATACAGCATTGCACAACAATTTGGCATCAGAACATCGAGTTTAGCCAGGATGAATAAAATAGACCTTTTCACGCCCTTAACCGAAGGAGAGAAATTGAAACTGAAATAATCGACCTTTTATCAAGCTATTACAATCATGAAAAACAATCAGCACAATCATTTGAGTATACATCCTTTCATGAAGCGTTTATTGTTATTCTCATTGCTCTTGCTGTTTTCAGGAGCAATGGTTGGACAACTACCTATTGTGATTACAACAACGGTTACTGACATCACAGATACGACTGCCTTATGTGGTGGCAATGTCATCGACGATGGAGGCTCACCGGTGACAGACCGAGGCATCTTCTACAGCACTTTCCAACCTGTACAGAACGGCACTCAGGTTTCTGCAAGTAGCGGCGGTATGGGCCCCTTTACCATCAACCTCCATAACTTGATGCCTAACACCACTTATTATGTGACAGCCTATGCCACCAACAGTGAAGGTACAAGCTTCGGAGAAGTGATGTCTTTTACCACATTCGGTTTTTACTATGTCATGGTGTCTGCCAACCCGGTCAATGGCGGAACAGTGAGCGGCGGCGGTACCTACAACCACGGTGCGACCTGCACGCTGACAGCTACGCCCTGCTGGGGCTTTCATTTCGTCAACTGGACGGAAAACGGCAGCTTTGTCTCGACGAATGCCAGTTATACCTTTACCGTGACAGGCAACCGAAATTTAGTGGCCAACTTTGCGATTAACCAGTACACCATCAACGCATTGGCTAACCCGAGCAGTGGCGGTTCAGTGACGCAAAGCGGCAACGGCACATACGATTACGGTGCGAACTGCACCCTGACGGCCACGCCCAACACGGGCTACCATTTCGTCAACTGGACGGAGAACGGTCAGGTGGTTCCAAATGCAGGAGCCAGTTATACCTTTACTGTGACAGGCAACCGCACCCTGGTAGCCAACTTTGCCATCAACACATATACCATCACCGCATCGGCCAACCCGAGCAGTGGTGGAACTGTGAGCGGTTATGGCACCTACAATCACGGTACGACCTGCACCCTGACGGCTACGCCCAACACAGGCTACCATTTCGTCAACTGGACGGAGAACGGTCAGGTGGTTCCAAATGCAGGAGCCAGTTATACCTTTACTGTGACAGGCAACCGCACCCTGGTAGCCAATTTCGCGATTAACCAATACACCATCAACGCATCGGTTAACCCGAGCAATGGTGGAACTGTGAGCGGTTTTGGCACCTACAATCACGGTACGACCTGCACCCTGACGGCTACGCCCAACACGGGCTACCATTTCATCAACTGGACAAAAAACGGTTCAGAGGTTTCCACCAGTCCGACTTATACTTTCACCGTGGTAGAGGCAGGGGATTATGTGGCTAACTTCACTCTTGGCCAGTATACCATCACCGCCCAAGCCGACCCGCCAGCGGGCGGTACGGTCACGGGTAGCGGCGGCTACAACCACGGCGAGACCTGCACCTTGGTGGCCACAGCAAACACAGGCTACACTTTCGTCAACTGGACGAAGAATGGCACAGAGGTTTCCACAACGCCAACTTACTCCTTTACGGTGACTGAGACAGCTGCCTATGTCGCCCACTTCCTGATCAACAGCTACGAAATCACCGCCACAGCTAACCCGAGTGATGGCGGCACGGTGAGCGGCGGAGGCACCTACAACCACTTCCAAAGCTGCACCTTGACGGCATCACAAGCCGAAGGCCATACCTTTGAAAATTGGAAGAAGAACGGCACGCAGGTGTCCATCACTCCAAACTATACCTTCACGGTGGAAGGGGCAGGCGATTATGTGGCCACTTTCTCTCTGAACCAATACACCATCTCCACCAATGTAACGCCTACGGGTACAGGAACGGTGTCAGGCGGCGGTATCTATTACTATGGTGACGAGGTTACACTGACAGCCACCAACGAATACGGTTACCACTTTGACCATTGGCAGGACGGCAACACGCAGAACCCGCGCGCCATTACGGTATCGAACAATGCCTTATACACGGCTACTTTTGCACCTAATTCCTATACCATCACCACCAATGTTACCCCAACAGGCACGGGCACGGTGACAGGCGGCGGCACCTATACTTTTGGCTCCACCATTACCCTCACCGCCACCAATGAATACGGCTACCATTTTGACCATTGGCAGGACGGTAACACCAACAGCACACGCACCGTCACGGTGAGCCAAGATGCCACCTACACAGCTACCTTCTCGCCCAACTCCTACACCATTACCACAACCCCATCGCCTTGGGCCGGAGGCACGGTGTCAGGTGGAGGCGAATATCTTTACAACACGCAAGCCACTCTGCAAGCCACCAACAACTACGGCTATCACTTTGACCATTGGCAGGACGGCAACACGCAGAACCCACGCACGATCACGGTGACCCAAAACGCTCTCTACACGGCGTATTTCATCAAAAACCAATACACTATCACCACTGGGGTGGAACCCAACCAAGACTGGGGCGATGTAACCGGTGGAGGTACATACGACTACCAGTCGAATATCCAACTTGTGGCTACCCCTAATTCTGGTTACAGTTTCCAAAGATGGCAGGATAACAACACGCAGAATCCCCGCCAGATTACAGTGACGGAAAACGCTACCTATACGGCCACTTTTACACGAAACCTGTACATCATCACCACCAATGTCACGCCCACCGGAGCTGGCACGGTGACGGGTGGGGGCTCGTTCTACTACGGCGATCATGCCACCTTGATTGCCACTGCCAATAGTGGCTATATCTTCCAAGGCTGGAGCGACGGCAATACGGACACCCCGCGCCATATTGTCGTGACAAACAATGCCACCTACACGGCAGTCTTTGGCCATTCGGGTACTACTTATTACAATGTGACTGCTACCGTCAGTCCTAACGGAGCTGGCAGCGTAACAGGTACGGGACCTTTCCCGGCAGGCTCGACGACCACCCTCACTGCCAATGCCAACACAGGCTATACCTTCAACCATTGGCAGGATGGTAATACCCAGAATCCACGCACCGTCACGGTGAACAGCAACCTGTCGTTCACGGCTTACTTCACGCAAAACACCTACACTATCACCACCAATGTCAATCCCACTTGGGCAGGCACGGTGACCGGTGGCGGTTCTTACCACTACGGTGACCAGCCCACGCTCAACGCCACGGCCAATGAGGGCTATGAGTTCGACCATTGGAACGATGGCATCACCCAGAACCCTCGCCAGATTACGGTGACAGGTAACGCCACCTATACGGCCTATTTCAATGTGTTGGCACCCAATGTATATACGATCAGTACTGAGGTTACTCCAGCAGGTGCAGGCACGGTGGAAGGTGGCGGTACATATCTTGAAGGTGAGACGGCCACTCTTGTCGCCACGCCCAATCCAGGCTACACTTTCGAACACTGGCAGGACGGTAACACGGACAACCCGTGTATCATCACGGTGACGGGTAACGACACGTATACCGCCCACTTCACTCAAAACATTTATGCCATCAGCGTTTCGGCCAATCCTGAAAACGGCGGCACCGTTGAAGGCGGCGGAGAATACACTTTTGGAGAGACGGTCACCCTCACGGCCACGGCCAACGAAGGCTTCCTCTTCGACCAATGGGAGGATGGCGTTGCGACCAACCCGCGCACCATCACGGTGACGGGCGACGCCACCTACACGGCCAACTTTATGTCGAGCACCTACACCATCGCCCTTTTCCCCGACCCCTTGGAGGGCGGCACGGTGGAAGGTGGCGGCGAATACACATACGGTGAAGAATGTACTATCAACGCCATTGCGAATCCAGGCTACGTTTTCTACGGTTGGTTTGAAAATGATGAACTGGTGTATAGCGATGCTACTTATACCTTTGTTGTGACGAGTGACCGTACTTTAGTCGCCAAGTTTGCCGACGAAAATGTCTGTCTCATCTTTGCGGATATTGATCCAACTGGGGCAGGATCTGTAACAGGTACGGGCCCTTACATTCCGGGTGATACTTGCACCTTAACGGCCTACGCCAAACCTGGGTACGAATTTGTGAATTGGACCATACTGGATGAAGTCGTCAGCGAAGATGCTGTCTACACATTCACTGTCACGGGATCTGCATATTATGTGGCTCATTTTGAAAGGAAGAAATACACCATCATAGTTACATCCAACCCGGAAAACGGCGGAATGGTGACAGGCAGTGGACAATACTACTATGGAGCCATTTGCACCTTGTCAGCTACACCAAATCCAGGTTACACTTTTGGCAACTGGATGGATGACAATAATACCATCATAACCACAAGCCCTACCTATATGTTCCAAGTTGTGTCAGATGTTTCTTATACTGCCAACTTCTCTGGACAGGCCATTTATATGATTTCAGCGACGGCTGGACCCAACGGAAGCATATCTCCGGAGGGAGAAGTCTTTGTTGACCAAGGGAATGACCAAACTTTCGCCATGACACCCGATTCTGGGTGTAGCATTGCCAAAGTGATAATAGATGGTGTGGATATTGGCGTGGTTGGCCCTTTCACTTTCTCGTACACTTTTATCAATGTCAATTGCGACCATACCATTTCTGTGTCGTTCAGCGGAGCGGGTGTTGATGAAACTTATGCATTGAATGTGACTATCTATCCGAATCCGGCAAAAGACAAAGTGTATGTGGAAGGGGAAGGAATAGAAACGGTGGTGCTGATGGATATGCTTGGCAATAGTCTGCGTAGTATGGAATACAACACAGGCGAAGAATTGAACCTGTCAGGCTTGCCCAAAGGTATTTATGTACTCAGAGTGACGACACAGGACGGTCATATTGGATATCGGAAGTTGATATTAAAATGAATCGACTTCTTCTTATAATAGGCTAAAAACAGATCAACAGAATACAAAATAATAAAAACTATACCAAATGAAAAAACGTTTATTGTTAATCTCATTGCTCTTTATGATCTTGGGAGTTTTGAATGCACAACAAAAGCCCACAGTAAAAGCTGATTCTGTAACTCACATACAGCCCACCACCGCAAAAGGGTGGGGTACTGTGCAAAGTCAAGGGAGTAGTGCTGTGACGGAGAGAGGCATTTGCTGGAGTACCAGTAGTAATCCACTCATTAGTGGTAATCACGCCTCATCAGGCAGTGGTTTAGGTTCTTTTTCGGCGGATATGACAGGTCTTGCTCCCAATACGACCTACTATTATCGTGCCTATGCCATCAACAGTGTGGGCGTGGGCTATAGTGGGACGAAGAGCTTCACTACTTTACCGCTTTACACGATTACCGTCTCGTCCAACCCATATTATGGCGGTTCCGTGACGGGCGGGGGCACTTACAACAATGGGCAAACTTGTACATTGACGGCGATTCCAGCCAACGGCTATCATTTTGTCAACTGGACGGAGAATGGTCAGGTGATCCAAAATGTAGGCACCAGTTATACTTTTACTGTGAGCAGTAATCGAACCTTGGTGGCCAATTTTGAGGTTAGCAGCTACACCATCACTACCAATGTTAATCCTACGGGTACGGGTACAGTAGAAGGTGGTGGCACATACAATTACAACACTTCCGTCATACTTACTGCTAACCCCAATCAGGGCTATTCCTTCTTTCGTTGGCAGGACAATAATACCCAGAATCCACGAACCATCACGGTGACAGGTAATGCTACCTATACCGCTACATTTACACAAAACCAATATACCATCACCACCAATGTCAGTCCGACAGGTGCAGGCACAGTGACAGGTGGTGGTGCTTTTTACTATGGTGATATAGTTACTCTGACAGCTCACCCTAATAACGGATATGAATTCCAAGGCTGGAACGATGGCAATACGCAAAATCCACGTACCATCACGGTGACGAGCAATGCCACCTACACGGCCGTTTTCGGTGTGGTGAGTGTCACATATTATACCGTTACGGCCTCTGTCAATCCCGAAGGTGCTGGAACGGTCACTGGTACGGGAACTTTCCAAGAAGGCTCAACGACCAACCTCACAGCCAATGCCAACACAGGCTATACTTTTAACCGTTGGCAGGACGGAAACACTCAGAACCCTCGCCCCGTTACGGTAAACAGCAATCTGTCGTTCACGGCTTACTTCACGCAAAACACATACACCATTAGCACAATTGTCAATCCTACTGGTGCTGGAACGGTGACTGGCGGCGGAAACAACTTTCATTACGGTGATCAGACCACCTTATATGCCATTGCCAATACGGGATTCACCTTTGACCATTGGAATGATGGCACGACACAAAACCCTCGCCAAATAACGGTTACAGGCAATGCGACCTACACAGCCTATTTCATACAAAACCAGTACACCATCACCGTCTCGTCCAATCCGATTGACGGAGGCTCAGTAACGGGTGGTGGCACATATTATTATGGTGATCAAGTCTCCCTTGTTGCTTCGCCCCATCAAGGTTACACTTTCAGTCAGTGGCAGGACGGCAATACCAATTCTTCACGTACTATCACGGTGACAGGCAATGCTTCTTACACAGCCTATTTTTCTGTGCAGCAATACATCATTAATACTGAGGTGGTCCCTGAAGGATCTGGCACAGTGACCGGCGGCGGTGTTTATTCCTATGGTGAAGAGGTTACGCTAACGGCTACCGCCAATGAGGGCTACTTATTCGACCACTGGAGCGACGGTGTTGCCACCAACCCAGGCACTATCACCGTGACGGGCGATGCCACCTATAGCGCTGTTTTCACGTCCATTCACTATACCATTACTGTTTATGCCAATCCTTTAGAAGGAGGTGTGGTAATAGGCGGGGGCGCATTTGCATACGGTGAGCAATGCAGTATCCAGGCTATTCCGAATGCTGGCTATAGCTTCATCAACTGGACCGAGAATGACGAACAAGTGTCAAGTTCATCCAACTTCTCCTTTATCGTGACAGGGGACCGAACCTTAGTGGCCAATTTTGCTGAGGAAAGTGCTTGTATCATTTTTGTAGATATCGATCCGGTGGATGCAGGAACAGTGACAGGTATGGGACCATACGTTCCAGGTGAAACATGCACCTTAATGGCCTACGCCAAGCCTGGATACGAATTTAAGAATTGGACTAAAAATGACCAAGTGATTAGCGAAGAAGCTATCTATTCTTTCACTGTCACTGAGACAGAATACTACGTCGCCCATTTTGAAAGGAAGAATTACGCCATCGTAGTCACATCTAACCCGGAAGAAGGTGGAACGATAACAGGTGATGGACAATATTACTACGGCACCTATTGCACATTGAGGGCTATGCCTAACACAGGCTATACCTTCGTCAACTGGACGGATGGTAATAACACAGTCATATCCGACGAGTTTATTTATACCTTCCAAGTAACAGAAGATGCTTACATTACCGCCAACTTTACAGAAATTCAGCAATACACCATTAGGGCTTTGGCCAGTCCTGAAAATGGTGGAACTGTGATTGGTGGTGGTACTTATTCCTACGGTGCCATTTGCACCTTGACGGCTACGCCGAACTTAGGCTATGCCTTTGTTAACTGGAGGGATGGCGATAATATCATCATATCCAATGAATCTACCATTATGTTCCAAGTTATGAACGACGCTACCTATACGGCAACTTTCTTTGGACAACCTATATATATGATTTCGGCGACTGCCGGTCCCAACGGAAACATAACTCCTGCGGGCGATATCCTTGTGGACCAAGGTAACGACCAAATCTTCACCATGACCCCTGATCCAGGATGTAGTATTGCCAAAGTATTGATAGATGGCGATGATATTGGTGTTTTTGGATCATACACTTTCACCTATACTTTCATTAATGTCAATCGCAACCATACTATTTCTGTTTCGTTTAACGGGATGGGAGTTGAAGAAGCTCAGGCATTGAATGTGAGTATCTACCCGAACCCCGCAATTGACATAGTGTATGTGGAAGGTGAAGGTATAGAAAAAGTGACTTTGTTTGATATGCTTGGCAAACGCCTATGCAGTAAGGAATGCAACACGAGCACGGAATTGAATGTTGCAGGAATGCCCAAAGGTGTTTATGTGCTCAGATTGACGACTCAGGACGGTCGTGTAGGATATCAGAAGTTGGTGCTGAAATGATTTGACAAAAAACATGTGCTAAATTAATTCTATGGATAGTCAATTTGTATCGGATGACAAGCTATATGCCCACGGTGAGTTGTTTGACGGTCATTATAGGTTAATACGACGGTTAAATGACAAAAGGGATGCAGTCGTGATTTGGTTGGCTCGTGATGTATACACTATTGACCAATACGCCTCTGCCAATGATGAATCAACGGGTAAGTTGGTGTCTCTTATGATATGCCATCCGAACACTGTTTTAGACATTGAGGATGAACAACGTTGGCAAGATGAATTCGATGCTGCCAACAATTGCAGGCATCCTAACCTCCTTCCTCCTGAGTCGTATACAGTCCTAAATGAAACCTATTATCTTGTCTTTCCATACTCTGAAACAGACTCTTTGCGTCAATTCGTTGGTAAAAACTTGTCCGACATTGTGATTTGGAGACTTATTTCGGATATGGCTTCTGGACTCAATGAACTTCATACCCATCAGCCGCAAATCATTCATAATGATATTAAACCTTCCAATATCCTTGTCTTTGACAATGAGGATTTTGTGCTTACCAACTATGGAATCCATTTTGAAACAGATAACCAAAAGATTGATTCTCATAGTGGCAGCATAGCTTATATGGCACCGGAAAGGTTTCGTGGTGTTTCAGCCTCTCGTCCCGAGAGTGATATTTGGGCCTTTGGTGCTACGCTTTATGAAGTTCTTTCGGGAAACAAGCCTTTTGGCGAACAAGGAGGCAAAATCCAACGGCACGATACGCCTATGCCTCCTCTTCCTAATCAATCCACTGAAATCAGAAATCTCGTTTATTCTTGCCTACAGGCAGAGCCGCAGAGAAGGCCTACTGCACAGCAAATTTTGGAAATAGTCCATTCTAAAAAGTTCTTGGCAAAAAGAAAAAAGAATCAACAGGATAGGTCAAAAGAGCAGGATTCCAATGACAATCGTAAGAAAAAGTCCGTTGCTATTGCAGTCGCTGCACTATTGCTCTTGAGTGTGTTGGTTTATATTCTAATACCGCATCCTCATAATGAGAAACCGATTGAGACAAACAAAGAAAAAGGCACAGTAATTAATTACCATGATTATGCGGAAGTTGTGAACTTGCTCTCGGATCAAGTCACAGCTAAAGACGGGAAAAGGCTGCTTGATTCTTTGGTACGTGCAAAGGATTGGCAAGCCACATTCCTGCTGAGCCGTCTCTATTTTGACACGCATGGAAGTGATACTATTTTCTATGACAAACGTTGGGAAGCGATGCGTGACAATTGTGGCATCACACCAGACAATGTTGTGGCACATAAATACTTGTTTGATGCCTTCGAATTGAATGATAACGACTTTATGATACTCTATCAGTTGGGTCGCGACTTCAAGGCGGGTGACAAGCGAGGCTGCAAACGCGAACTTGAATATGCCCTTTGGTGCTTTGACCGTGCTGAAAAGAGCCTTAATAGTTCAAACGTAAACTACCCTCGATACAAGCAAGAATTGGAACGGGGGCGCGATCGAATTTCAACGGTAGAGTATATTCCAACAAAACCTTCACGATAGCATATAAAAACATTCGATATGATTAGAAAAACACTCTTTTTATTATTATTTTGGACTTTTTTTGTTCCGATAGGGTCAGCCCAGACCATCCAATGGGTGGTTAAGCCTAAATATGACACTATCTGCCATCTCAATGGCTGTGTTTTCAAGTGTAAAACAGGCGACCGTGTACAACTTGTCAACGCCAAGGGACGGGAATTACTTACCCCTATTGCCGACTCGGTTACCAATTACAGTGGGAATCGGGCTCTTGTACTTGATAAAATAGGTAATAGGATTATGATTAGAGGAATTATCGACGAATTAGGCGTATTAACTACTTTGTCTAATGAGCTTTATGTCAATAATTATTCTTATTGTTCGGAAGGTTTAATATCTGTGGTAGATAAGTCAGGCAGAGCAGGATACATTGATGTTGTCGGAAATATAGTCATTCCTTGTAAATATCGTGTGGCTCGACCTTTCATTCAAGGTTGGGCTTCCGTGGAACCTGTTAAGAAAAAACAACAAACACAGTACATCAATAATAAGGGTGATATTTTAGAGATTCAAGGATTTCATGAGGGCAAGGTAATCATGGGCTCAAGTTTCAACTCTTCCGGGGAAGCATTGGTTGCTTATTATGATAATGACAACGCTGTGATAAACACAAGTGGAAAGGTTGTAGAGAAATATGAAAAACAAGGGGACTTGATTCCTGTCAGGACATACGATTTTTCATTCGATAAAAGCGGAAAAAACAGCATTCCCAATGTTTCGCCTGATATTACGTTTGATGCGGATTATTTTACTTTCATGATGGGAAAAAAGATAGGGTATAAGAATAATAATCGCATCGTGGTTCCTCCACAGTTTTCGCAGGCAGAAAGGTTCGTTAATGGATGCGCCATCGTTTGCAAAGACGAAAAGTATGGAATAGTGAAACTTGTTGACGGTTCGTTCTCTGGAGAGTTTGATGGTGATGAATTAAATGTTGCAGAAGGGAAGCAAGCTCCTACTTATTCCTATACTCTTGTTGTTCCAGATGGTTATCCTTCTGAGACGTTAGATGTAAAGTTTGATGTTGGTGACGGCAATTTGCAATCTTTGAAAGAACAAGATGGGAAATATGAATTTACTCCTTTTCTTGATGATAATGCGGATGTTTGTTTGATGAAGATGCAAGTAATGTCGGACGGATTGCTGCTATGGGCCGACACGTTGAGAGAAAGTGTCAGCAATGTCAGCCTTGATATAAGTGCGCCAGAGGCTCTTTCGGAATGGGCCAACGAACATGATGAATTACGGGTTCGCTCTGTGTTAACCAATAATTCTAGTTCGCAAGTCACCGTTTCAGGAATCTTTTATGCCAACTTTGCCAAAGGCTCAAAAAACAAAGTAGGTAAAAAGAAATCATTCTGGGGCAAGATACCACCCCAAGGCAAACTGGAAGTTTTTGCTGACCTGATTGTGGTCCAAAAAGAATCGGCCAAGGTGTCTGTTTCGGTGAAAGTGAATCAGAAACATAATTTCACCAACTCGACGATCATTCAACTCATACCATTCGACGATTAAAACCAATCCCATTATGTTTAAGAAATTTCTAATTACAGTTTTAGCTTTGTCATTTTGTGACATCACCTTTGCACAGGAACAACAGGATCAATGGATTTGGCCTGACCAACATATTGAAGATGCTTTATATCTCCATATTGGTTTAGGGCCCACAATTGGTGGGGGGCTTGCAATGGCAACAAACCCTTCTTTTTTTGATTATGACTTGAAAAGTGGCTTTGCCTATCAAGGTGGTGTGGCATTCAATATTAACGTTAGTCATCACTCGTCGTTGGGTCTTATTGGTATAGGACGCTGGGGAGTGGAGATAGAGGCACTTTATGGGGCAAAAAGCTACAAAGCTGGTAACAAAACATTATTGATGAATTATCTGGAAATACCCATGCTTTTGCAGTTTTACCTTACTCAAGGGTTACTAGTGGAAGCTGGATTGACCCCCGTGAAACTCATAAACGCCTCACCCAATTATTTGCAATCAGGGAATGTCACTGCCGACATGGGTACTATGAAAGTAAACGACGTAATGATTTCGGCAGGTGCTTGTTTCAAGACGCCTTTCGGATTGGCTATTGGACTGCGATACAACCTTGGCGTCAGTGAATGGGCCGAAAATTTCCATAGTAAAACAAGTACCGCGATGGCTTCAATCAGCTATTTATTCCCTTTAATCAAATAATCTACAAATATCAAAGAAATGAGAAAAACAATCTATACCTTCCTGCTTACCTGGTCATTCTTGGCACTGTTTACTATGTGCAAAAATCCAGGCATTGACTATAAAACGTTTTCCATTATCGAAGAAACCGTTCAGCCGGGATTACAAAGTGTGCTGGTATTAGGAAAATATGATTTCCTTGGAGAGGTGTTGAGTATGAATCTCAATATTGGCTTAGATGAGCAGCTTACTGACGCTAAAAGCTATCCTATGGATTTGGAGAATCAAAGCTTTACCGTTACGGTTGAAGGACTTGCACCGGGTACTTCTTATTATTATTGCTATGTGGTTGAATTTGATAACACGCATAAGATTTTGACAGAAATTGGGACTTTCACAACTCTTTCAGACGTACCTTTGGTGAGAACTCTTGATGTAACGGCAGTGGATTCTATTACGTTTCTCGTGAAATGCATAGTGGAGAATGACTTCGGTATGCCTATTATAGAACGGGGCATCTGTTGGGGTCTTACAAGTAACCCCACTTGCGATAATAATATTGTGGAACACCCAGAAAGTGACACAGGTGAATATTATTGCCAAATTACTGGACTTGAGTTGAACAGCTATTATTTTGTTCGAGCTTATGCCAGGAACGAAATGGGACTATCGTATGCAAATGAAGTCTTAGGCTTTATGACTGAGGCCTTTGAACCTCCCACTGTTGAGACTTTGTCGGTAGAAGAAATCACACCCACATCAGCTATATGTAGGGGTAGGATAGTGAATGAAGGGTCAAGTTCTGTCAACCAACGTTATGGTATTCATCTGGGCACTACGTTGGATTTCAGCGTTGATGGAGCATATTACCAAGGCGATTCGGATGGTGACAGTTTCTATGTCAACTTTACAGACCTCTCGCCTAATACGATATATTATTATCGTGCATACGCTAACAATAATGAAGCAATAGGCTATGGAGATACTCATGATTTCACAACACCAAGTCTGGGTCGGTTCAGAATAGATGTTCTATGCTCGCCTTCGGATGGTGGTGAAGCATCAGGAAGTGGTGAATATGATTATAATCAATCATGTGAATTGAGGGCAACACCTAATATTGGCTATTACTTTAAGAACTGGACTGACCCGGCAGGCAATTTCCTGTCAGAAGACAATCCTTACATAATAACCGTTATAAATGATATGCAGTTGGTTGCAAACTTCACACAGGCTCCTGAAGGTGGTATCGATGCTTTGTTTTCCGTGGGACCTTCATCGAAAATATATTTCTCCCGAGGCAACTTGCAATACAGAGCATCTGATCATACTTTCCAATTTGCAGAAGATCAATGGGTTCGGATTGGGGCTAATAATTCAAATATTTCGAGCAATTATGCAGGATGGATAGACCTCTTTGGATGGGGGACAGGAAATGAGCCGACAAATACTGGGACCAATAATGATTTTGTGGATTGGGGTGAGAACTCCATAGAGAACGGAGGCAACAAACCTGGGATTTGGCGAACAATGACCAAAGAAGAGTGGAACTATGTAATGAATAATAGGGAAACATCAACAATTGGTGGTGTTGAAAATGCAAGATATGCAAAGGCCAAAGTGAACAATGTCAGAGGTATCGTGTTATTCCCGGATACTTATGAGAATCCAAATGAAATTGAAATACAAACTATTACCATAAATAATCCTAATGGTAGTTTTGATGATAACGTATATTCAGAAAACCAATGGTCGATATTGGAAGAAAAAGGATGTGTCTTCCTTCCTGTCACAGGAAATCGTGAGGAAACGACTGTGCAGTACTTAGATAATGGGTTTTATTGGTCGTCGTCTATGTTTGGTATGGCGAGGTCGGCGTATGGATTACATTTCGATGAATCGAGTCTTCAAACCGATGTAGAAACCGCTTTAAAGATAGGAGAAAGCGTCCGTTTGGTTCATGAGTATCAAGACGCTAATATGAGGAAGTAGCTCAATTAGTAAAAGACGGGTGGATTTTTGGTGTACACGGCTACATCTATTTTTTTGAGCCATGACCTCACTTTCCTCTCAAAGCTGAACCTCTCGGTTTCCTATAGTATCCACCACGGGCTTCGCTGTAGATGAGAAACACTGCCGGTTTCTTGTTGAGGTCGCCTTTGTATGTTTTCCATGCGGCGATGTCCTGGCTGATGACCAGCTCGTCTTCGCAGGTGAGGTTGGAGGCGACGCAGAGACGTGTCGAGGGATGCAGGTTCTTGCAGAGGTCCTGCAACATGGCGTTGTTGCGGAAGGGTGTCTCGATGAAGAGTTCCGTCTCGTCGTTGGACAGCGAGCGGCGTTCCAAGTCCTTGATGGCGTTCTGCCGTTCCGGGCTCTTGATGGGCAGGTAGCCGTGAAAGGCGAAGGCCTGTCCGTTGAAGCCCGAGGACATCAGGGCGAGAATCATCGCATTGGGACCTACCAAAGGGACGACTTGTATGCCGGCGGTATGAGCCAAGTCTACCACCAATGCACCGGGGTCGGCCACGCAGGGCGTGCCGGCTTCTGACATCAGCCCCATATCCTCGCCTTGCAGGCAGGCCCCGAGATGTTCCATCAGGTCGAGATGGCGGGCATCGTGCTTGTCGAGCTCAATAAACTCGATGTCGTCGATAGGCGTGTCCATCCCGATGCGGCTCAGCACACGGCGCGAGGTGCGGGTGTTCTCCACAACGAAATGTTTCAGGCGTTTCACGATGGCGAGGGTGCCTTGCGGCAGCACCTGTTCAGGACGGGTGGCACCCAGCAGGTTAGGCACCAGATAGAGTTTTCCGAAAGTGTTGGCTATCATCGGTTGGAGGATTACAAAACGATTTTCCTTTCAATCTCCACCATCATCTGATTGAACTGCTTGTCGGTTTCAAGCCGGTCATTGATGGTTTTGCAAGCATGGTGTACCGTGGCGTGGTCTTTCTTGCCACATTGGGCTCCGATGGCGGCCAGGCTGGCGTTGGAGTATTTCTTCGAGAGATACATGGCAATCTGTCGCGCTTGCACCACATGCTGCTTGCGGGTGTTGAGGCTCAGCTGCTCGGGACTGATCTTGAAGTAGTCGCATACGATGTTGATGATGTATTCCACCGAGAGCTCTTTGACGCTGTTGCGCATGAAGCGTTCGATGATTTGTTGCGTCATCTCGATGGTGATGGACTTTTTGTTGATGGACGACTGGGCCATGAGCGAAATCATCACACCTTCCAGCTCACGGATGCTGGTGCGCAGGTTGGAGGCGAGATATTGGATGACATCCTCGGGCAGGGTGATGCCGTTGATGTAGAGCTTTTCGCGGATGATGGCCGTGCGGGTGGCCACATCGGGCATCTGTAGGTCAGCGGTCAGGCCCCACTTGAAACGTGAGAGCAGGCGCGACTCGATGTTCTGCAACTCAGAGGGGAACTTGTCGCTCGTAATGACAATCTGCTTGTTGTTTTGGTGCAGGAAATTGAAGATCTGGAAGAACACCTCCTGCGTACCAGTCTTGCCGGCGAGGAACTGGATGTCGTCAATGATGAGCAGGTCGATCATCTGATAGAAGTGGATGAAGTCGACGCGATTGTTGTTCTTGGTGGCGGTGAAGTATTGGTTGTAGAGTTGCTCGGCCTGCACGTACAGAACCGTTAGCTCGGGGTGAAGGCGCTTGGCTTCAAGTCCGATGGCGTGACAGAGGTGGGTCTTGCCCAAGCCCGTTCCGCTGTAGATGAGCAAGGGGTTGTAGGCCGTTCCGCCGGGCTTGCGGGCCACTTCGAGTCCGCATTGGCGTGCCAAGCGGTTGCATTCACCCTCGATGAAATTGTCGAAGGTATAGTTCTCGTTGAGTTGCGACTCAATCGTCTTTTTCTGCAAGCCGGGGATGACGAAAGGGTTGATGGGGCCTTCCGACAGTTTGTCGGGAGCCGGCATTCCAATGGGGTTCTTCGGATTGTTGCGGTTTGTGCCGGGCATCTGCACCGTGTAGGGTCGCTCCGAGTTGTCCATGACGATGCTGTAGTTCAGCTTCGCCTCAGGACCGAGGAAGCGTTTCAGGGTCATCTTCAGCAGGTCGATGTACTTGTCCTCAAGCCACTCGTAATAAAACTGGCTCGGCACCTGGATGGTGAGGACATTACCGTTGAGCGAAAGCGGAACGATGGGCTTGAACCAAGTCGCAAAGCTCTGCGGCTCGGTGTTGTCCTTGATCACCGATAGACAATTTTTCCATATTTCGACATGTCTGTCGTCCATTGGAAACCCTTTGATATTATTGCAATTTAGAGGTTTAGCCGATATTTTCAGGGAGTGTTTTTCCCCTTTTTTCGACCTTGCAAAAATAGAGGATTAATTGTTTATAAAAAAATCTAAAACCTATTGATTTTTAATTTTCTTTTTTCAAAATTACGAGGTTTTTCGTTTTTTGATTTGTGATTTCTTTGTAAAGTGTTGGTTTACATTGTGTTGATGTATTCTATTTTTACCCCGTACAAATTGCTGAATTTTTCGAAAATTGCTGAAGCGGCATTTTTTCTTGTTGAAAACTCAAGATAGCAGTCTAAACCGAAACGGGGGTTGAGCTGTTGCAGGTTTTCCTCTTTCATGATGCGCATCACCTCGTTCATCAAAGGATAGTCGAAAGAAAGACTGTAAATTTCGTTTATAGTTTTTTCCACAATGGAACTATTGTCCAATGCCTCGCGGGCCGCGGTTTTATAAGCGTTGATGAGTCCTGAGGTGCCCAGTTTGATGCCGCCGAAGTAGCGGGTGACGACGAGGCAGACGTTGGTGACGTCTTTTGAGAGAATTTGGTTGAGGATAGGTTTGCCTGCGGTGCCCGACGGTTCGCCGTCGTCGCTGGAACGGAAGGTTTTCTTGTCGGGACCAATCATGTAGGCGAAACAATGGTGCCGGGCGTCGAAGTATTTCTTCTTGACGGAGGCGATGGCGGTCTTGGCCTCGTCTTCGCTCATGACGACAAAGGTCTCAGCGATAAACTTGCTGCCTTTCTCTTTGTAAAGGCCCTCGCCGCAGGTGGCGAGCATATTATAGGTGTCGTCTTCTTTCATGGCTTCAGGGTGATAAGGACAACGGCAATGATTGCAATGGCCAGACCCAAGTAGTTTCTCCAAGTCAGCTTTTCCTTGAAGAGCAGCCAACCCGTGAGGGCGGTGAGGCTGACCACACCTATATTATATAGAGGGAAGAGCACCACGTTGTCGAAGCTGCGCATGGCGTGGTAGACGCAATAGGTGGAGAAGAAGTTGATGACACCCAGACCAATGCCGCCTAAGGCATTCTTCCATTGCCATTTTGACTTCCCTCGGATGAGGTCGTAGGTCACAATCAGGATGCCGAACAGCAAGGCGATGAAATAGATGAAGGCAATCATGAAGCTCATGTCGTGGGCTTGGTTTTGCCGCTCGGTGAGTTTCATCAGGATGTCACCGGTGCCTGTCCCGAAAAAGATGAAAACGGGTAATAACAGACTGATTCTATTGGTTTTATCTGATGCTTCTTTTTTATAGACCACCAACGCCAAGGCCACTATGGCCAACGCGATGCCCATTGTGGCAACAAAATTCAGCTGTTCGCCGAACAGCAGTACACCGGCCAAAATGGGAAGCACCACAGACAGTTTGCTTGACAGCGAGGTGATGGTGACCCCTGAGCGTTGGGTGGAAGCCGTCATCAGCAGATAGGTGAAGATAAACCAGAATCCCGTGATGAGCGAGAGGCCGAACCAAGGTTCATTGACCAGTTGGGTTGGCGTGTCGAACTGCTTGCACAACAAGAAACCCGTACCGGCAGCGAAGACGTAGTTCCACATCAAGGCCTGGTGGTTGTCGAGCTTGAAGCGCTCAAAGAGGCGCATCGCTACGAAGACACCAGTGGAGAATAGTATGGCTAATATGAGGTAAATCACGGGGCAAAGATAGGAAAAAATGCGTATCTTTGCCCCGTGATTGGATTTAATTTACAACAAACGAAACGACATTTCACAGAGGCATTGGCCGAGACCTTCCCGCAACGCGAGGCGGAGCAGCTGATGCGTATCCTCTTGGAAGACCTCTTCGGCATCGACTTGAAACGCCAGCTGATGGAACCCGACCTACGCATCGACGAGGGACAACACCACCAATTGGAGGAGGCGGTGGGAAGGCTGATGAAAGGCGAACCCGTGCAATACGTGACGGGCGTGGCCCGTTTCGGAGACCTTTTAATAAAGGTGTCGCCTGATGTGCTAATTCCTCGGCCTGAAACAGAGGAACTGGTGCAGAAGATTTGTGCTGCGTTGCCAAAAGAAAAGCCTTTGCGCATCTGGGACATCGGTACAGGCTCAGGCTGCATCGCCATCGCCCTTGCCAAGCATTTCGTGAATGCCGAAGTCGTCGGTTTCGATGTTTCGGCAGCGGCTCTGCAAATGGCTCATGAGAACGCGGAAAACAATGGCGTGAAGGTGATTTTCGTGCAAGATGATGTGTTGAATCCAAAGTCAGCGTATTTCAGCCAGCCCGTAGATTTGATAGTGAGCAACCCGCCCTACGTCTGCGACAGCGAACGCGCCACGATGGAAAGCAACGTCCTCGACTGGGAGCCTCAAACTGCTTTGTTTGTCCCTGATGCCGACCCGCTTCGGTTTTATCGCAAGATTTTGGAATTAGCTAATTTACAACTAACTCCCATTGGCCAAATTTGGTTCGAAATCAACGAGCGGATGGGGGAGGAGATGCTGCAATTATGTCACGAATTGGGTTTCGCAGAGGCGGAAGTCATATTGGATTATGCCGAAAGGACACGCTTTGTCCGGATTATTTAGATTTTGTTTTGATTTTAATAAGATTTCTTGTCCTCAGGACAATCCCATATATAAGAAAATCCGTAATTTTGCAGCGCGATTCAGGCAGACTGTCGCGGGTCGGGAAAGCCGGCGCGAGGAAAGTCGGGACAGCACAGAGCACCATACTTCTTAACAGGAAGGTGTCCGCAAGGGCAACAGACAGTGCCGCAGAAAAATATACCGCCCGAAAGGGTAAGGGTGAAAACGCGAGGCAAGAGCTCACGCATCGGGTGGCGACATTCCGGTGGGGTAAACCTTATGGGCTGCAAGTCCAAGTATAGAGACAAGGCTCCTTAGGGAGTGAACGGGCTGCTCGTCCGTCGTCTCAGGGTAGGGCGCTTGAGCCTGCGGGCGACTGCAGGCCGAGAGAAATGACAGTCACCCCGCAAGGGGAACAGAATCCCGCTTATTCGCCTGAGTCGTTGCTTTACAGGAAGTTCCGAACTTTCGGAACTTCCTGATTTCTTATTGACAATATTTTCTCTGTCGTTGCGTTATTTTATGTATTTTCGTCAAAAAATTCGGTCTATGAAATCACGACTCAAAATCGGCTTGATTACAGGAATGCTTTTGGCTTCAACACTTTCTGTATCAGCACAAAAGCATATCGAAGACTATGACCCTGAGGCTTTGTTCAACGAGGGTGTCACCTTGTTTAAGAATCAGGAATACGGTGCGGCATTGACGGCCTTCAGCCAGTATCGCACCCAAATTGCTGATGCCAAACAACAGCGTTGTGTCGATGCACAGTATTATGAAGCTGTCAGTGCGATGTATCTCGGTTATGCCGACGGTCCAGCCAAAGTGGTTCAATTTGTGAACGACAATCCGGGAAGCACCTGGGCAAGACATGCCCATTTCTTGTATGCCAACCATCTGTTTAAAAACAAGAAATACAAGGAGGCACTCGAAATCTATGAGAAGACGGACGCCACTTCGCTCACCCTTGACGAGGCGCAGCAGTTGCAGTTCAATATGGCTTACGCCTATTTTCAGTCGAGCAATACCGACAAAGCCCTGCCGCTTTTCCACGGCCTGATGTTGAACGACGGGAAATACAAAGAAGCGGCAAGGTATTACTACGCCCATATCCTCTATATCAAGGAGCGATACAACGAGGCACTGGAGAACTTTCGCCGTCTGCGCTCGCATCCCGACTTTGCTCAAGCGGTGCCGGCCTACATCATGCAAATCGAATACTTGAAAGGCAACTATCAAACGGTCATCAACGAAGGCCCTGGCTACATCCGCCAAGCCGACAAAAAACGCAAATCGGAGATGGCGCAGATTGTTGCCGATGCCTATTTCCAGCAGAAGGATTATGACAAAGCCCTTGAGTATTATGACATATACAAAAAGAACCTCATGCGGGGCATATCACGTGAGGCTTATTATCAGATGGGTGTCAGCAAGATGATGAAGTCGGACTATCAAGGGGCTATCAGCGACTTGCAGAAGGTGGCGGGTAACAACGACATTCTGGCACAATATGCCTCGTACTACTTGGCATCGAGCTATGCCAAGGTAGATGCACCGAAATATGCCCGCAATGCCTTCTATACCGCATACGCCTCGGGGTTTGACCGCGAAATCAGCGAAGAGGCCTTGTTTGACTATGCCCGACTGAGTCTTATCCCAGGTGCCGACCCCTTTAACGAGGCTGTGGGACTGCTTGACCAATTTGTGACCGAGCATCCCGATTCGGAACGTAAAACCGAAGCTGAGGGAATGGCTATCTATCTCTTGCTCAATGCCAAAGAGAACGAAGAAGCCCTCAGCCGGCTTGAAGCCATGAAGAAAAAAAGCCCTGAGTTGCAGAACGTCTACAATGAGTTGCTTTATGCCACCGGTGTCGACCAAGTGCAGAAGGGCAGTTACGACAAGGCACAGATGTACTTCTCGAAAATCATGAACAGCCGACAGCCGGCCACCAACAAGGCGGAGGCCTGCTTCTGGATGGGCGAGTCGGCCTATCAATTGGGCGACTATACCAAGGCAAAGCAATACCTGACCCAGTTCAAGGAAATGAAGTCGGCTTCGGGGCTGCCGGAATATCCTTTGGCCGACTATGACCTCGGCTATATCTACTACCAAACGCCCGACTATGATGGGGCTGAGGAATGCTTCAGGCGATTCATACAACGGGCCGACGACAAGCAGAACGACCTGAAGACCGATGCCTATATCCGTCTCGGCGACTGCTTCTTCATGGAGCGGGGTTACGACAATGCCATCAACTATTACGATTTGGCTACAAGGGTCGGCAAACGCAATGCTGACTACGCTTTGTACCAGCAGAGCCTTTGCTACGGTGCAAAAGGTCAGGTGAACCAGAAGATTAATATGCTGGAGACGCTGTTGCAAACCTATCCCAGCACACCTTACTACGACCAAGCTATGTTTGAAATAGGTAACACCTACCTCGTGTATGGCGACAAACGCTCGGCTTTAGCCAACTTTGACCGTCTCGTCAAAGAACGTCCGCGTTCTACCTACACTCGTCAGGCTTTGATGAAAATAGGTATGATCTATTACAACAACAACCAATATGACCAAGCCTTGGCTAATCTGAAGAACCTGGTGGCCAGTTATCCCAATACCGACGAGTCGCGAGAGGCGCTGTCCATCATCCGCAGCATCTTCATGGAGCAGAACAATCTGGATGAATATTTCGGTTATGTCAACGCCAACGGCGTGCAGGTGAAGGTGACCCAGCAGGACTCGTTGGCCTTTGCCAATGCGGAGGGCTTCTACCTTGATGGACAGTACCAGAAAGCCCAGACTGCCCTGCAATATTATTTCGACAACTTCAGCAATGGCGCCTATGCTTTGAAGGCTCACTACTATGGACTGCAATGTGCCGAGAAGGTTGGGACGGAAGACCAAGTCATGGAACACCTTAATTATATATTGGCGCAGCCCGACAACGACTATACCGACAACGCTTTGCTGAAAGTGGCTCGAATTGAATATGAGAACGGCAACTATCAACAGGCTGGACAGCACTACGAGCGGCTGTCGCGCATCACGGAAGAACCGCTGAAACGCCTTGAAGCCCTCGAAGGCAGCATGAAGAGCAACTTCTTCATGGGGAACTACGACAAAGCCTTGGAGATGGGGGAGAGCCTGCGTCAGTCGCGTGACCTGACCGACGAACAGGTCAACCAGATTAACCACATCATGGGCAAGTGCTACTTCGAAAAAGGTAACTACGCTGCTGCTATCGAAAAGTTAGACAAGAGTGCCCGCAACGACCAGTCGGTCTACGGTGCTGAGAGTGCCTATTATTCGGCGGTGGCTTCCATCAAGTTGAAGCAATACGATGAAGCGGAGAATAAGGTGTTCGGCATTTCGGACAACTTCTCGGCATACGATTACTGGGTTGCCAAGTCGTTTATCGCTCTGGCTGACGTCTATGTGGCCAAGGAAAACTACTTCCAAGCCAAGGAAACGCTTCGCAGCGTGATAGACAACTACAAAGGCAACGACCTGAAACAAGAAGCCCGCGCCAAGCTCGCCGAAGTGGAACGGAAAGAGCCGAAGGTCGGCAGTAGCAACGGCATTGAACCTTTAGAAATTGAATAACCATGAAAAGATACCTCTTAATGATTATCGTAGCCCTGCTCGCTATGCAGGTCTATGCCCAACACGACGAACAAGTGACTGTGGAAGGTAAGTACCGTCCCAAAGTCAACAAGGTAGACAAACTCAAACTGAATCCACAGATGCCTGAGCCGACGTATGTCATGCCGAGCACCGAGGTTACCCCAAAGGAGGCCAACCAGAAGTTCGCCTTGGATTTGGAAAAGCTCAGTCCTACCGCCTTTGCCTCGAAAGACGACAAGCTGGTCACACCTACCAAGAACTTTCTGATGGCAGGTATGGGCACACGGCTTTCACCGGTTTTTCTCTACAAGCACAATTCCATGCTGACCAATACCCTGGGTCTTGGCATAGGTATTAAGCACAACTCCTCGTGGCTCAATATGAAGGACTATGCCCCGTCAAGCTACATGAATAATACCTTTGATGTGAACTTGACAACGAGTTATTTCACAGGGGTGCAACTGAATGTTGGTGTCTATTACAAGAACGATATGTTCCATTATTATGGTGTCAATTTGGTGGAAACGCCATTGACGGAGGAACAAATCGAGCTGTTTTGCCCGCGACATACTTACAACACCATTGGAACACATCTGGGATTGGCGTCCGCTTCGACCCGTCTGGGCGAATTGAGCCATTCAGGCGAAGTGAATTATCATTACACGTTTGACAACACCTATGCGAGAGAGCATTTCGTGGATGTTGCTTACGGACTCGGATATACCCAAAAATGGTGGGGGGACAAGAGCCATCCGCAGAAAATCGGTGTGGATCTGGCTTTTCAGTATGAGTATTTTGAAACCAGCCATTTTGTGGCTGAATTTCCTGTAGCTGGGCGTAATGACTTGTTCCTGCTCAAGGTAAACCCGTTCTTTGAAATGAGCGGCGAGTACTATAAACTGCATTTGGGTGTGCGCTTGGACGGCGTGAATCGCGTCCAGAATGAGGATAAGTTTTTGGCGGTTCGTCCTGATGTCAGTGGTAGTTTGTTCGTCCTGAACAAGAAACTGGAGTTTTATGCAGGCATGAACGGTGGCCGAAAACTGACGACCTATAGCGGGATTATCAATGAGAACCCATTTGTCGGCTGCGAGTACCCATTGCTGGCGCAAAACGTGAAACTGGGCTTTGACGGGGGTGTGCGAACAAATATTGCCGAAATCGTTGATTTGCATTTGGGTGTGCGTTATCGTCATACTGACAATGATGCGTTGTATAATACCGATGACTATAACCTTGATCTTGCCTTTGATCATACCCAATCGGATGTGGTGTTCAACAAGTTCACGCTGGTTTATGACGAGATTCGGACGGTGAGTGTGCTGGCGGATGTCCGCGTCAAGCTGCGCAACAGCCTGACAGCCGACCTGGGCTTTGCCTACAACAATTGTAAGCCTACCAACGAGGAATACGCTTGGTATCGTCCCACAACGGATGGCAAGCTGAAGCTGACCTACGATTTGAATGACAAACTGGCCTTACATGGCCGTTTCCTCTATCAAGGCGGGCGTTACGCCAAAGTGGTTGAGTTTGGCAACCAAGGCTTGACCTATTCGACACAAAAGCTGAAGGATGTATTGGATCTCAGCCTCGGTGCCGATTATAAGGTGAATGACCAAATCACAGCCTTCGGCCTGTTGGACAATGTGCTTTTCCAGAAGTACCAGCTGTATTACAACTATCCCGTCACGGGCATACAGTTCTTCGCTGGAGTCAAATTGAAATTCTGAGATTTTAGTCTCGCGAAGGGTTCGCGAGCGTGCCAGAAACAGTTTTGGGCTTCGCGGGGGTCCCGCGAGCGTGCCGGAGAGAATTTTGGGTTTCGCGGGACTCCCGCGAATAAGCAGGGGAACAATTTTGGGCTTTGCGAGGCTCCCGCGAGCGTGCCTGACGGAATTTTGAGCCTTGCGAGGCTCCCGCGAGCGTGCCTGACGGAATTTTGAGCCTTGCGGGGCCCCCGCGAGCTTGCTGGAAGACTTTTTGAGCCTTGCGGGACTCCCGCGAGCGAGCCGGGAGGCTCGGATTCTTCGAATCGTTTTGTGAACGAGAAGCCTTTTTTCAAATCGTTTTCGATTTTTGGCCTGTTTTTAGCCCCGTAGAGGCGTTTTTGGCAAAAACGATTTTTTTCTACTTTCGCGGGGCAACCTGCCGATAAATTGTGTATCTTTGCGCATTATTACAATAAATGCAAAATCAACTGAAAAATGACTGAAGAAGAGAAAAGAGAATTGGCAAGTGAAGAATATGGTGCCAGTAAGATTCAGGTTCTTGAGGGTCTTGAGGCTGTGCGCAAACGTCCGGCCATGTATATTGGCGACGTGCATTTCCGTGGCTTGCATCATTTGGTATATGAAGTGGTGGACAACTCCATCGACGAGGCTATGGCTGGATTCTGCGACAAGATTGATGTGCGTATCCTGCCGGGTAACGCTATCAGTGTGTTGGACAATGGTCGTGGTATTCCTACAGGTATGCACCCCAAAGAGCATCGTTCTGCCCTTGAAGTGGTGCTGACGGTGCTGCATGCCGGTGGTAAGTTCGACAAGGGTTCCTACAAAGTCTCTGGCGGTTTGCATGGTGTAGGTGTGAGTTGTGTGAATGCGCTTTCCACCCACCTCACAGCCGAGGTCTATCGCGAAGGCCAAATCTTCAAGCAAGAATATGAGTGTGGCAAGCCGTTATACGACGTAAAGGTGGTGGGCACAACCGACAAGAACGGTACCCGCATCACCTTCCAACCCGATGGCTCTATCTTCCAGACCACAGAATACGACTACGGCACCCTCGCCAACCGTATGCGTGAGTTGGCTTATCTTAACCATGGTATCACCATCATCCTCACCGATGAGCGTGAAAAGGACGAGAATGGTGAGTACCGTAGCGAGACTTTCTACTCGGAGAATGGCCTCATCGACTTTATCGACTATCTGGATGCCAACCGCACCAAGCTGATTCCTGAGCCTATCTCCATTTCGGGTGAGAGAAACAACGTGCCGGTTGAAATTGCTTTGGAATATAACGACGAATACAAGGAGAACCTGCACTCTTACGTGAATAACATCAACACCATTGAAGGCGGTACCCACCTGCAAGGCTTCCGTTCAGGCTTGACCCGTTCTTTCAACGCCTACGCTGAGAAGAGCGGCCTGATGGAGAAACTGGAGAAGCTGAAAGTGAAGATTTCGCCCGACGATTTCCGCGAAGGTCTGACTGCTGTTATCTCGGTGAAGGTGCCGGAGCCTCAGTTTGAGGGTCAGACCAAGACCAAGCTCGGTAATGATGAGGTGATGGGTATCGTCAACAGCATCGTGGGTCAGCAACTGTCCGACTATTTGGAAGAGCATCCCAAAGAGGCTAAGATGATTTTCGACAAGGTGACGTTGGCAGCCCAAGCGCGTCAAGCAGCCCGCAATGCCCGCGAGAAGGTGCAGCGCAAAGGTGCCCTGTCAGGTTTCAGCCTGCCGGGTAAGTTAGCCGACTGCTCAGAGCGTGACCCCTCCAAGACAGAGCTTTACCTCGTTGAGGGTGACTCCGCTGGAGGTTCTGCCAAGCAGGGCCGTGACCGTAACTTCCAGGCTATCCTGCCCCTGCGCGGTAAGATTCTGAATGTGGAGAAAGCAATGGAACATCGGGTGTTCGACAGCGAAGAAATCAAGAACATTTATACCGCTTTGGGTGTCACCATCGGTACTGAAGAGGACAGCAAAGCCTTGAACCTTGAGAAGCTGCGCTACCACAAGGTCATCATTATGACTGATGCTGATGTCGACGGTAGCCACATCACCACGCTCATATTGACCTTCTTCTTCCGCTACATGCGCGAGCTGATTGAGAACGGCTATGTCTATTGTGCCACCCCGCCCTTGTACCTCATCAAGCGTGGCACCAAGCCGATATGCTACTGCTGGACCGACGAGGAACGTATTGCCAAAATGGCTGAGTTGACCAAAAACGGCACCGTGAGCGGTTATGATGTGCAGCGTTACAAAGGTCTTGGTGAGATGAACCCCGAACAGCTTTGGGAGACCACTATGGATCCAGCCAACCGCACGCTCCGTCAGGTGAATGTTGAGAATGCTATGGAAGCCGACCACATCTTCTCCATGCTGATGGGTGACGAGGTGGGTCCGCGCCGTGAGTTTATTGAGCAGAACGCTACCTACGCCAATATTGACGCATAATAAACGCTAATCACTATGGAAACATTCAAGAAAGGAGATAAGTTCGGCAAGTATGTTGTCAACTCGTTCATCAAGAAAGGCATTGTGGCTGAGTCATATACGGTGCTGGGTCCTGACGACATGATGTATTTCATGAAAGTCTACGACATGGACAGTATACCCCGCGAGCAACTGTTTGAAGGCAAGGAAGTGTATGAAATACAACTTTGCAGGGAGCTGAGTTCGGAAAAGAACGAAAACGTCATCCAGTTTGTCGACAAGGGTGAAGTCCGCAAAGGCAACGCGAGTTACCATTATTTGGTGACGGAATTTTATCGTGGCGACCTGATTTCGGAATCTGTCGCCAAGGACGGTGCCTTTGATTTGGAGGATGCGGTACAGATTACCCTTTGTGTGCTGAACGGTTTGTCATACATCCATTCTCGTGCTTTAATCCATAATGACTTACGTCCCTCGAATATCATGCTTCAAGAGATGGAAGATGGAATGCTGATGCCCACTATCATCGACTTAGGGCATATCTCCTACATGGTCAAAGGTCGCCCCACCTTCTCGGTGGAAGACTTGAAGCCCTTTTTCCGTGCACCAGAGACTTTCCGTGCCGTGTATACGGTGAAAAGCGATTTGTTCTCCATGGGCGCACTCCTGTATTACCTGATTTTCGGTAAATCACCTTGGGAAGTGGACCTGGAGCCCGCAAATGGCGACAAGCGTAAGGTGGCCGATGCCGTGAAGAAAGCCAGAAAGCAAGCCCTTGTCCTGGAAACTGAGGAAGTGCAGCTACCCGATTACATGAAGGCGATACTGCTGAAGGCTTTGGCCAAAAAGCCAGAGGACCGTTTTGCTTCGGCGGCTGAGTTTGGACAAGCCTTGCTGGAACAGGTGATGCCGGAATTGGCCAAGCAGATGGAAGATGACAACCCCAATGCACAGCAACAGACTGAGGACCAAGTTGCAGACAGCGAGGCTCCGATCATCACCTTCAAGAAAGGATCGGGTAATGGCTTCGACTATGTCACTGGGCGCAACGAGTTGAAAGAACAGTTGCGCAAGGAAGTGCTGTTTGCCCTCCAAAACCCGGAGAAGGCCGTCCAGTACAAACTGCCAGCAATCAACGGCGTTTTGCTCTATGGACCTCCAGGATGTGGCAAGAGTCTTGTGTTGAAGAGTTTTGCTGAGGAATTGGGATTCAATTATACCATAATTAAGTCGGCTGAATTCGGCAACATTTATCAAGAAGGTGTTTTGGACAATCTGCAACGTATGTTCGATGCCGCTGAAATCAAGGCTCCCTTTGTGCTTTGTTTCGACGAGTTGGAGTTCCTCGCCCCTAATCCAAATGCGCAAAGTGAGGAGGTTACCATAACACCTCAGATTTCGGTCATGTTCAGTATGATCAACAATTGCTCAGAGAAAGGCATTCTTGTCGCAGCCACTACCGACCGCCCTGACCTTGTTGACCAAGCCATAATGCGTGTGGGGTGCTTTGATCGTGTTTTCTTTGTCCCGCAACCCGACTTCGAAGCCCGCAAGGACATCTTCCGTGAACATCTGGCTGACCGGCCCTGTGAAGAACTGGACTATGACGAGCTGGCCAAAATGTCGGACGAATTCAATGCAGGCGACATTGCAGAAGCGGTTAACGAAGCTGCTATGACTGCTGCCTACAACGATGTCCCCATCTCGCAGAAGATTCTCGTTGATGTGTTGAAGTACAAGAACCCGACGTATTCCACCAAGACCCGTATTGGTTTCAACAAAAACTAAGTGTCATGACAGCAAGGCAATGGGTCTCCAAATATCTCAAGGAGAAAGGCTTCGCTGTGAAAAGGAGCGACTTGGGTCTGAACTTCACTTCGCAAGGTTGGAATTTCTTGCTTTGGAATGATAAGGACGATTCCACTTTGTTCCGTCTGACCCTGCCTGGTGTCTTTGATGTGACTGACGATAATTTTGCACGGGCTATCATGGCTTGCAATAACATCAATTGGAAGTACAAGGTAGTGAAAGCGGTGCTGTATGAGTATGAGGACGGCAAGGAAAAAGGTGCCTCGGTGTGGATGTGCTATGAACAACAGCTTGAGATGACTCCTGATATAGAGGCACTTATGCCTCGGGCCATCCAAAGCCTGCTCTCTGCCAGTGAAACTTTCATAAAAGAAATGAATGAAGAATAAATCGAATACTATGAAAACCAAACTTTTACTTTTAGCAATGCTATTGACAACAGTTGCTATGGCTCAATATGCTCCTGCCGGAGAAAAAATCAAAACTAAATGGGCAGCAGAAGTGGCTCCTGAAAACGCCCTGCCAGAGTACCCACGTCCCCAAATGGTACGTCCTGAATGGAAAAACCTTAATGGCTTATGGCAATATGCCATAACACCGAAAGGGGAGAAGGCACCATCGAAATATGAGGGAGACATCCTTGTGCCGTTTTGCATCGAGTCTTCACTTTCGGGTGTGCAGAAAGAGGTGGGCACAGACAATGCCCTTTGGTATCAGAAAGTCTTTGCTGTACCAGGCAATTGGAAGAATGGGCGTGTGCTATTGCATTTCGGTGCCGTCGACTGGATGGCTGATGTGTGGGTAAACGGGATTAAAGTGGGCTCACATACAGGAGGCTATACGCCTTTCACTTTCGACATTACTCAGGCCCTGCAAGGGAAGAACAACACGATGACCATTCGGGTTTGGGACCCCACCGACAAGAGTTATATCCCTCATGGCAAACAAGTCGCCAGGCCTCAGGGCATCTTCTACACGGCTGTGACGGGTATCTGGCAGACGGTGTGGCTTGAGAATGTTCCAGAAGACTATATTCAAAACATAGTTACAACGCCCGATTTCGATAAGGCCACAGTTAGTGTGGAGGTCGAGTTTACTAATCCCACCAAGGATGACCTTTATCAGGTTGATGTGCTTTATGAAGGACAGAAGGTGGCAACGGGCAAGTCCATCAATGGACAGACTGTTGAGGTTAATATGCCTGAAGATTTTTTGCGTTGGACGCCTGACCATCCTTTCCTTTATGATATGAAGGTGAGTGTGCTACGCAGGGGTAAAGTCATAGATGCGGTAGACAGCTACTTCGCTATGCGAAGCTTCGGCACGCAACGCGATGATAACGGTATTGTCCGCCTCACTTTGAACGGACTGCCCATCTTCCATTTCGGTCCTCTCGACCAAGGCTGGTGGCCTGACGGACTGTATACAGCACCTACCGACGAGGCTTTAGCCTACGACATTCAGAAAACCAAGGACTTGGGCTTTAATATGATTCGCAAGCATGTGAAGGTTGAACCCGCACGTTGGTACTACCATTGCGACCGCATCGGAATGATTGTATGGCAGGATATGCCCAGCGGCGGACGTGGTCCAGGCTGGCAGACGACGCAATATTTTGACGGACCTTTGAGTGTGCGTACTCAAGAGTCGGAAGAATGCTACAAAAAAGAGTGGACTGAAATTATCAATACCTTGAAATCGGTGCCTTGCATCGCTGTTTGGGTACCTTTCAACGAGTCGTGGGGACAGTTCAAGACCCCAGAAATTGTGGAAATGACGAAGAGACTTGACCCGACCCGTTTAGTCAATCCAGCTTCGGGTGGCAATTTCTACCAGTGTGGCGATATCCTTGACCTGCACCATTATCCCGACCCGAAGATGGTGCTGTATGACCCGATGCGGGCAACGGTCTTAGGCGAATATGGTGGCATTGGACGCAAGGTAGAAGGACATACCTGGGTGAAAGACCAAGGCTGGGGATATGTAGAGTTTGATTCAGAAGAGAAGGTGACTGACACCTATATAGAATATGCCAACCAACTTTACAAGATGGCATTTCAAGGATTCTCAGCAGCTGTCTATACGCAGACCACCGACTGCGAGACGGAGCTAAACGGTTTGATGACCTACGACCGTGCTGTCATCAAGTTGGATGAAAAACGTTTATTGCAAATCAACCGGAAGATTAGCCACGCTTTTGCGGAATAAGCAACAAAAAAAGGTGCGCTGTTTGGCGCACCTTTTTTGTTTGACAAGCTCTAAAGGTTATTTGGCTTCACCGTAGATAGTGGTGGCTGTGCCAAGAGGAGCTTCATAAGCAGAGTGGCTGCTGGTGACGTGAATCAGGTGGCAAGTGCCATCAGCCAAAATAGTACCGATGACGTGGTCATATTCCATGTCCATTTGAGTGACATTGACTTCCCAGTATTCCTCAGCGCTGTGCATTGTTTCAATAGCTGTGTTGAAGAAAGCGGCTTTCTCCACATCAGTGGTCACATTTGCCCAATCTTCAGATTCGAAGACGAAGAGCTTAACTCCTTCTTGAGGAACGATTTTGGCATAGTTGTCTTTAGGATAGTTACCCTTCCATTCCAGACCGAATTCATCAAGACCAGTGATGGTGTTGCCCAAACGGTACCATTCGAAGTCTCTTACCACAAGTTCTTGAGCGGCTTGGTTGAGGCTAAAGGTCAGTGATGCGGTGGCATATTGTCCAACAGCGTCATAGACGGTTGCAATAATAGTGGAAGATCCAACGATCTCATCCTTTTCGAGACCGTAAACCAACGTGCGTTTGTAGGTGTAGCTTGAACCAGTCAGAGCGATGGTGTCGGGATCATTGTCATCAATTTTGATGACGAGTGAGGCAAGCGGACTGCTGGTTTCAATAGCCGAAGACATAACGAAGCCGAAGTTAACTTCTTCGCCAAGATTGACGATGTCGCCATTTTGGACAAAACCATCCTCGCTGAGGACTTGAATAGTTGGGGCTCCTTCCGGATTGCAGCTTGCAAAGAAAGCAAGGCTGACGAGGCACATGAGTGCCATAGCTAATTTCTTCATTTTTTAATGATTTTAGTTAGTAATAAGGTTGTTTGAATTGAACAAATGTTTCAAAGAACGTGGCAAAGATAGCAAATACTTTGCCAAACTGGGCAAATCTGCCAAAAAAATTGAAAAAAGCCTGTTTTTGACAGGCTTTTTCTCTTTTAATGAAGATAAAATTCTCATTGATTAGTCTTCCACGATTGCTTCGTTCGGGCAAGCACCGGCGCAAGTACCGCAACCAACGCAGGTGTCAGGGTCGATGACATAGATGTCGCCTTCTGAAATAGCGCCCACCGGGCATTCGTCAATGCAAGTGCCGCAAGCAACGCAGCCGTCTGTGATTTTGTAAGCCATAATTGTAAGTTTTTAAATTGAGTTAGTGAGTTATAGTTTTAGACGCGGCAAAAATACTACAACTTTTATTCCATAACGCCTAATTTAGAAATTTTTATTCAGTCTAAATAACGAGAATGGGTAAAATATTGATAGTGAACTTGGTACCCCTCAGTAGGGGGGAGAGAAACCAAAAAGTAAAATAAATATGGGTTTCCCTTGGATTTGCACCTTTTTATTGCTTACTTTTGCAGCAGAAACCCGCGTACTATGGGCGACTACTCAATTATCTATGTATCAACTAACTAATTGAATCGATAACTTAATTCAATAATTATGACAGCAAAAAGTAAGGTTGTAGCACTTGAACATGTCGTCATTCGCTTCTCTGGCGACTCTGGCGATGGTATGCAACTTACCGGAAATCTATTTTCGGACTCAACAGCATTTGCCGGAAACGATTTCGCCACTTTCCCGGACTATCCGGCTGAAATTCGTCCGCCGCAAGGCACGGTGGCTGGCGTATCTGGCTTCCAAGTGCATTTTGGACACAAACCCGTTCACACCACAGGTGACCTTTGCGATGTATTGGTTGCCATGAACCCTGCCTCCATTAAGGCTAACATGCGCTGGCTCCGTCCCGGCACGATTATCATTCTTGACTCTGACTCCATGACCGACAAGGCGCTCGAGAAGGCCGGTTATACCGATGACCCGACTGTCGACGGTACCCTCGCTGACTATCAAGTCGTGAAAGCTCCTATCTCGGAACTCACCAAAGAGGCTCTGAAGGACTTCGGTATGGACAACAAGTCGATGCTGAAATCGAAGAACATGTTTGCCCTCGGTATCGTGCTGTACCTTTTCAACCGTGAGCGCGACACCGTCTACCGCTATTTCGAGACCAAGTTCAAAGGCAAGGACCAAGTCATTCTGGCCAACCGCACCGTCCTCGACGCTGGTTATCACTATGCCGATACTTGGGAGCTTTTCACGAATACCTATCGTGTAGAAGCCGCCAACCTCGAAAAGGGCAAGTACCGCAACATCACTGGCAACACCGCCGCTGCTTGGGGTTTGATGGCTGCTTCCGAGAAGTCGGGACGTCCGCTCTTCCTCGGTTCCTATCCCATCACGCCTGCCACTGACATTCTGGCTGAACTGACTAAGTTCAAGAACCTCAATGTCAAGGCTTATCAGGCTGAAGACGAAATCGCTGGTATCATGTCGTCCATCGGCGCTGCCTTCACAGGCTGCCTCGCCGTGACAACGACCTCTGGCCCTGGTCTCTCGCTGAAGAGCGAAGCTATGGGTCTCGCCGTGATGACCGAGCTGCCGCTGGTGATTATCGACGTGCAGCGTGGCGGTCCTTCGACGGGTCTGCCCACCAAGATGGAACAGAGCGACCTGATGCAGGCCCTCTATGGCCGCAACGGTGATGCTCCATTGGTAGTGATTGCTGCCCGCAGCTCTGCCGGTTGCTTCTACACCGCTTACGAAGCCGCCCGTATCGCCATGGAGCACATGACTCCTGTCATCATGCTCAGCGACGGTTCATTGGGCAACGGCTCCGAGGTGTTCCGCATCCCCAAGATGGCTGATATGCCGACCATCACTCCGCCTATCGCCAAAGCCGACGACCCGGACTACATGCCGTTCCGCCGCGACGAGAAATGGTTGCGCCGCGAATGGGCTATCCCGGGAACGCCTGGTCTGCGTCACCGCGTAGGTGGTCTGGAGAAGGAAGACGGAAAGGGCAACCTCTCCACCAATCCTGAGAACCACCAGCGCATGACTGAACTCCGTGAGGAAAAGATTAACCGCGTGGCCAACGACATCCCGCTGCAGGAAATCTACGGTGACAAGAACGCCGACCTGCTCGTGGTGAGCTGGGGCGGCACCTTCGGCACCGTCCGCACGGCTGTCGAGAAGCTGATGGAAGAAGGCAAGAGCATCGCCCATGCCCACTTCGACTACATCATGCCGTTGCCGCGCAACACCGAAGAAGTGCTGCAAGGTCACAAGAAGATTGTGGTCTGCGAAATCAACCGCGGCCAGTTTGCCAAGTACCTGCGCATGAACTTCCCGGAGTACAAGTGTGAACAATATAATAAGGTGATGGGCCTGCCGTTTACCATCGGCGAGCTGGAAGCCAAGTTTAACGACCTCTTAAAATAATACGACCATGGAAAATCAG
>CAMYYB010000011.1 GCA_947303335.1 uncultured Bacteroidales bacterium
GAAACCTATGCTTCAACTAAATTGCGGAAGAACCACCAAAATCAGGAAAAGACAGACACTTGTGGTGTCAAGGTGTCGAAGTGTCAAAGTGTCAAAGTGTCAAAGTGGTTTTCACAGCCGAAAAAACGTCCACTATATAGAAATAATTAATTATTTATATATAGTGACCGCCTTGACACCTCAGAAATGAGTTTGACACCGTGACACCGTGACACCCATGACACCCTAGAGCTCGTGCAGAAACTTTTTTTCAAAAAATGAAAAAAGTTCCACAAAAATTCGAAAACCGCAAAATCGCCACCCTACCTTTGCAGCGTCTTTCGAATGACAACCGTTCTTTGATGTCTTGACAAGAAACTATTTTCGATGCGAAATCGAAACACTTCCGAAATCAATTTAGACGAATGACCAAAATGACCATCTTGATGGATTAACACAAAATTAACATTAACAGGTGATAATTTGAGTCCGAATTTAATATTTCTGCCGAATTTCTAATTCCTATGTAACTCCTACTTAACTCCTACTTAACTCCTACCTAAGGATAGGATGGGGTTTTAACAAATGTTCCTCTCATAGCGAAACGGATTCTCACCGAATTTTACCGCTCCCACGAGGGAAATATTTTTTCCCCACGAGGGAATTTTTTCTCTCCCACGAGAAAAATATTTTTTCACCTCAGTTTTTTCCCTACATCAAGAAAAAAAATGTATATTTGCAGCCTAAACCACCTTAAAAACGAGAAAAAATGGGAAAATTTGAAATTACCACCAGAAAGAACGGTGAGTTCCAGTTCAATCTGAAGGCCACTAACGGCCAAGTCATCCTTACCAGCCAAGGTTACAAATCAAAGGCCACCTGCCTCAACGGCGTTGAATCCGTCAAGAAAAACAGTCAGGAAGAGAAGCGTTTTGAAGTGAAGCAAGCCTCAAACGGCAAGCCTTATTTCAACCTGATGGCTACCAACGGGCAAGTCATTGGATCGAGTCAGATGTATGCCAGCGAAGTGACTATGCGTAATGGTATTGCATCGGTGATGAAGAACGCTCCTGACGCACAAGTCGTCGATCTGACGGAAGAGTAATCAATGGCCAAGAGAAAACGCACCCTGCCTGCCCTGCCTGAGTTGCCGACAGCCAATATGGGTCTGTTGGAACGCCTCTATAAAAACGGCGTGGTATGGATAGTGTTGTTTGTCGTATTTTTCACCGTACATTCCAACAGTAACTACCTGTTTAGGGCCGCCAGTTCGCTTTGTTTCGTGGGGCTGGTGGCTCTTTTGGTTACTTTTATAAACAAAGTTCTGATTGACCCTTTCCTGAAACGGGGCCAGGTGGTATTCTTCATTTTGCTTTCCATTTTAGCCCTTTGTGTTTGGGCGGCAACTTCGACAGCTATTGATAGCCTGCTGCTCCATTGGATTGACAAGAGTCCGTTCGGTGAGATGCAGTTTTTCCCTTTTGTTTTTCTTGCCTTTATGGTGCGTCTCATTTGGTTCATTTCCACCTATGCCATCGTGGTGATTTTCTATTACCAGCGTAAGGAAAACGAGGAAAGAATCATCGCCGACCAGCTGAAAAGCGAAAAACTGAATATGGAATTGCGCTACTTAAGGTCGCAAATCAACCCGCATTTCCTGTTCAATGCACTCAACAACATCTATTCTATGGTTTACACGCATGACGACAATGCTGCCAACGGCGTATTGAAGTTGAGCGAGATGCTGCGCTATGTGCTGGTCGACTGCCAAACCGAAGTGATTCCATTGAGCAAAGAAATCAACTATATCGAGAACTTCATTGACTTTCAGATGATGCGTATGGCTGGTCCTCGCGACGTGCTATTGACTAAAGAGGTGGAGAAGGAGGAGTTCACTATGGCTCCCATGATTTTGCAGCCTATCGTTGAGAACTGTTTCAAATACAGCCGATTGGAAACCCATCCCGAGGGCTTTGTGCATATCAGCATCAGACAGCATGACGACAAGTTCAGTTTTGTAGCTGAAAACACGGTGGCCAAAAACACTTTACCTATGGCAAACAACGGGACGAGTGAAAAGAAATCAGGCATCGGTCAGAAAAACGTGCAACAGCGCTTAATGCTGCATTATGGTATGGATTATATTTTTGACATACAACAAGATAATGAAACCTATAAAGTAAGAATAGAGCTATGAAAGAGAAGTATAATGTGATTATTGTAGACGACGAGTATCTGGCCCAAAAACTGTTGCAGGACTATGTATCGAAAGTGGACAGTCTGCAATTGGTGGCTACCTGTTCCAATGCATTCGAGGCCATGAATGCATTGAATGCGTATGAAGTCGACATCATGCTTTTGGACATACAGATGCCTGATTTAACGGGGCTTGAATTGGTGAAAAGCCTGGAGAAGAAGCCTGCCGTAATCTTTACTACAGCCTATTCGGAATACGCCGTCGACGCGTTTAATCTCGCTGTGACAGATTATCTTCTCAAACCTTTTGACTTCCAGCGATTCTTCCAAGCCATCAACAAGGTTATTGGCAATGGACAGCCCAAGGGCTCTGGGGTTAGACCTGCCGATACGGTCAGCCAATCGAGTGATTTTATCACAGTTAAAGCGGACTACAAACTCTATAAGATTAACTTTGACGATTTGCTCTATATCGAAGGGCAACATGAATACGTGACTTTCCACACCACGCAACGCCGCATTACGGCTTTGTTCGCTTTGAAGGATTTGGAGGATGTGCTGCCCAAGGACAAGTTCGTGCGTGTCCATAAATCTTATATCGTTTCTTTCAGGCACATTCAGGATATGGACAAGAACGACGTCACCGTAGCAGGTACTAAAATCCCCGTCGGCTTAAGTTTTCGCGACGACTTGCTTGCCCGTCTGCAAAGAGTCTGACAAACTGTTTCAATACACCAAGAGTCCTACGGCACCGGATAGTACTATCAGCAGTATGGGGTTGGCCTTGAAGAAATAGGAGGCAACAAACCCAACCACGCAGATAATCACGCTGATATTGCTTTGACCATTCCCGAAATCGGGGAAGTTTTGCAGATTCATCATTGAGAGGCCTGCAGCGAAGATGAGACCCGCAATAGCGGGTTTCAAGCCTTTAAGCATGTTGCTCATCAAAGTGTTGTTTTTCTTGCTCATGAAGAGCTTGAGGATGAAATACACCATGATGATTGAAGGCAGGCATAGTGCAAACGAGGCTAATAATGAACCACCGAAACCTGCTGTAGTGTAACCCACGTAGGTCGCCAAGTTGATGGAAATAGGGCCAGGAGTCATCTGCGAGATGGCTACCATATCGGCAAATTCTGTAGTCGTCATCCAGGCATAATGTTCCACCACCTCATGCTGGATGAGCGAGAGCATGGCGTAGCCACCACCGAAGCCTAACACACCTATCTTGACAAAGACCCAAAGCAGTTGCAGGTAGATCATGACTTGGCCTCCTTGTTCTTAGTTTTCTTGTTGATGAGAATTGCATAAACCAAGCTACCAACAATGGCGGCAAGGATAACGTATGCCGGTGAAATCTTGAGCCACCAGATGAGAAACACGGTCACAATGGGAATGATAGCCGTCTTCCAAGTAACCTTGGCTGACTTGATCATACGCAGGGAAGGGGCAAGGATAAGGGCCACCACGCAGGGACGGATGCCTTTAAAGATACGCTCCACCACAGGTTGTTCGCGATACTCGCGGAACACCGTAGCCAATAAAAGGATGATGACGATGGAGGGAATAATAGCGCCCAACATTGTAGCAAAAGCACCTTTCGTTCCTGCAACACGATGCCCGACATACAATGCGGTATTGACGGCAAACACACCCGGAAGCGACTGAACCACAGCAATCATATCCCAAAACTCTTCGTTGGGAATCCACTTCTTCTGATCCACCACAACCTTCTCTACCATCGACAGCATGGCATAGCCGCCGCCAAGGGTAAAGGCTCCGATTTTGAAAAATGACCAAAACAGTTGAAATGACTTTTTCATGCCGCAAAATTACAGGTTTTTGTTCATTGAATCAAAAATGCAGTATATTTGCAGGCAAAATTGGTAAATATATTGCGTTATGATACTAACCACTACACCGACCGTTGAAGGTCATATCATCACAGAATACAAAGGTGTTGTATTCGGAGAAATCATTTCTGGAGTGAATTTCATTAAGGATTTTAAGGCCAGTCTCCGCGATATTGTCGGCGGGCGTTCCGGCTCATACGAGGAAGAACTAATCAATGCTCGTAACCAAGCCATGAGAGAGTTGGAAGAACGTGCCCGTCAAATGAATGCAGATGCTGTAGTAGGCATTGATTTAGACTATGAGGTGTTAGGCCAAAACGGTTCGATGTTGATGGTCTCTGCTTCAGGTACTGCAGTAAAATTGCAATAAACCGATAATCAAATAATAAAAAAGTATGCTTTTAGACGTTTCTGTAATGACCTTTGACCGGCCTGAGGCCTGGCAATGGTTGGTGCAATTCTGTATCTTGGCAACGGCTCTTCTTTTGGGAAACGTGCTGAGAACCAAAGTGCCATTTTTGAACAAAAGCTTGCTGCCCTCGGCCTTGTTAGGTGGCTTGCTGCTTCTTGTCTTTAAGGCTTTCCCCAATTGCCGTGACATCATCAACAAGCCGATGATGGAAATCGTTACTTATCACATGCTGGGTCTTGGATTTGTGGCCTTAGCATTGAAAAACAACAAAATAGAATCGAAATCCACACCCATGAAGGTGATTGAGACGGGTGCTTTGACGGCTTCCACATACGTTATTCAAGGAATTGTGGGTCTCATTGTTTCCATTTTGTTCTTCTATTTTGGCAAACGTCTATTCTATGCCGCCGGTCTGCTACTTCCTATGGGCTATGGTCAGGGACCGGGACAGGCCTTGAACTTCGGTAAGATTTTCACTGGTTGGGCAACGCAGCAGGGTATTGACTTTCCTGGTGCCGACTTCGGTTTGTCCATTGCAGCGACTGGCTTCATCGTCGGTAGTGTCGTCGGTGTGATTTACATGAACATTCTGCGCCGCAAAGGCATTCTCTCCCGCAAAAAGATTGCCAAAGCTCAGATGAATACCTTGGAGGATTACGAAAGCAAGGGGGAAATTCCCGATGCCGAGTCTATCGATAAGCTTTCGGTTCAGGTCTGCATGGTGTTGTTCGTCTATTTTCTCGTTTATCTCTTCACCAATTGGATTCAGAACATGGAGTTAGGCAACTTCGGCACCAACACGCTGAAACCCATGTTGTGGGGATTCAATTTCCTGATTGGCACGTTGTTCGGCATCCTGTTCAAGTGGATTTTGAGCCGTTTCAAGAAAGCCAAATTGATGAGCCGTGAATATATCAACAATTATATGCTGAACCGCATTAGCGGTTTCTGCTTCGATATCATGATTGTGGCGGGTACCGCTGCCATCAGTTTCGAGAACTTCGGTAAGTTTGTATTACCCTTCTCCATCATTGTCACCTTGGGTGCCATCGTTACCTTCATCTACGTGCTGTGGATTTCAAAGCATTTGTATCCCAACTACAAATACGAAGGTTTCTTCTCAATGTTTGGAATGCTGACGGGTACAGCCAGCAACGGCATGATTCTGCTCCGCGAAATCGACCCGAAGTTTGAGACCCCTGCTGCAAACAACCTTGTGCTGCAAACCCTTTCGGCTATTGTGCTGGGCTTCCCGGTTTTGTTGCTTGTGGGTTATGCCCCGCAGAGCCTGAATGCGACTTTCATCACCTTGGGCATTCTAATTGTCTTCTGGGCAGCCTTAACGGTGTTTATGCTGCGGACCAAGATTTTCAAGGGAAAGAAGAAGAATAGTTAATACAACAGATATTTGGCTCGGATGGCCTTGAAGGCCTCCAAGTCTTTGTTCCATGAAGCGCGGATGTCGTCCGCGCTTTTTCCTTTTTCTATGTCGCGCTGTAACTGCTGGTCGCCAGAAAGCTTGACGAAATAGTTGTTGAAAAAGCCATTGTCCTTAAGTTGTTGATAGGCCTCAATAAGCCATTCTATATGAAGTTGGTTGGTGTTGTAGGTGTAATCATGGGCAAATTCGACGAGATTTTCTCCTCTACAACGCTGGCCTTCAAGCAGAGGCTTGGTGGCACCAGTAGTGCTTTGAGGCGTGAAGGTATAACTTCCCCGCATATTGGGATGACCGTAGACTTGGAAAGGCGTATCGGTACCGCGCCCGATACTGACAATAGTACCCTCAAAGAAGCAAAGGGTAGGATAGAGGTAGACCGACTCCCAGTTGGGCAGGTTGGGTGAGGGACGCACAGGCAGTTCGTAGATTGCATTGCGACTGTAATTATTAATAGGTATAACTGTGAGGTCACAGCGGACGCCATCTTTCAGCCAGCCCTCGCCATTCACCATCTTGGCGTATTCGCCTATGGTCATTCCGTAAACCACTGGAACGGGGTGCATTCCAACAAACGACTTGTTCTCTGGCTTCAGCACAGGACCGTCCACGAAGAATACGTTTGGATTGGGTCGGTCAAGCACGATGACAGGGATATGGTTTTCAGCGGCGGCCTCCATCACATAACTCATGGTGGAGATATAAGTGTAGAAACGCACCCCCACGTCCTGCAAGTCAAAGAGGATAATGTCGATGTCTTGCAGCATTTCCGTTGTGGGCTTCTTGGTTTTGCCGTAGAGCGAGGCGATGGGAAGTCCGGTTTTTCCATCCTTGCCGTTGTTTACCTTGGCTCCTGCATCGGCTGTACCCCTGAAACCGTGTTCTGGGGTGAAGATTTTGCTGACGTTGATGCTGTAAGCAAGCAGGGTGTCCACCAGATGCATTTTCCCGACAATGCTGGTCTGGTTGGCCACAACACCTACACTTTTCCCTTGCAAGAGAGGCAGATAATCATCAAGTTGCATAGCGGCAGAGATGTAATGAGACTTGTCGATGAATCCCAAAGCGGGTTTGTCGTTAGCGTTTTGGGCTTGACTTGCCAAAGAAAGCAAGAAAAACAATCCTGCGAACCATAAGATTTGTCGTTTCATTTCAGTTTTATTTTTACCTTTGCAAAATTATTGAATTTCCTACAAATGTCAGGCCCAAAATTCATAGCAGACCGAATTTTTTCACTTTCGAAGCAAAATTTGTCCTCGACGGTGATGCGTCTTGCCGTTACCAGCGTAGCTCTGGCCATCATCGTAATGCTGGTGGCTTGGGCTGTCGTGGTGGGCTTCAAAAACCAGATTCGCGACAAAGTGGTGGGTTTTGTGGCTCCCATTCATGTACAGACCCTTGACAAGAACGAATCGGTTGAGGAAACGCCTTTTGTGTTAGACTCATCCCTAATCATGATGTTGAATTCCGTTGATGGCATCAGTCATTATCAGATGGTGGCCAACAAGGCAGGCATGATTAAGACGGATGAGGAGATACAAGGTGTGGTGCTGAAAGGTGTAGACGAAAACTATGACTGGACCTATTTCAACAGCTGTCTTTTGGAAGGAAAAACACCAGAATATCATGCGAATGAACGCTCTACAGAGGTGATGGTCTCAAAGGCCATTGCCAACAAGATGCTGCTTGGTGTTGGTGATGATGTTCGAGTATGGTTCATCGATAAGGATATGCAGGCGAGGGGTAGGAAGTTCACGGTGACGGGTGTTTTCGAGACGGGACTTACCGAGTTTGACGAGCGTTTCGTCTTCGCCGACCTCAACCAGATACGCAAACTGAATGGATGGGAAGACAATGAAGCTGGCTTGTTGGAAATTGTGCTTCAACCAGATGCCGATGTCGACGCTGTCAACTCGAAACTCTACTACAGTCTACCTTCCCATTTGGCTTCTTACACAGCCAGGGACAGCAACCCGCAGATTTTCGACTGGCTCGACCTGTTGGACACCAATGTCTGGCTCATTATGGCTCTAATGTTATTGGTGGCAGGCATTACGTTGGTCAGTATGCTGCTCATTATCATTATCGAGCGAACTTCTACCATAGGCCTGCTCAAGGCAATGGGAGCCAGCAACAGATTCGTTCGCGAGGTGTTCCTGCGACGTTCGCTGCGCATCCTGCTCATCGGGATGCTGATAGGCAACGCCATTGGGTTGGGCTTCTGCTTCATGCAACAGCAATTGGGCTTCATCCGATTGGATGCCGCCACCTATTATCTATCGAAGGTACCCATTGAGTTGCATCCTATTACTGTGCTGCTCATCAATGTTGGCACCTTCCTTCTATGGGTCTTGATGCTCCTGATTCCCACATCGGTCATCAACCGCACCAGTCCGACGAAATCTATACGATTTGAATAATCTTAAATGAAACTATAATGAAAGACTTCAGCATTAAACCTTTACAAGGCTACGGGGAAATCCCCTTCGGAATGACCCTTGACGAAACCGTCAAATTAATGAACATGCCCGACTTTTATGAAGAGTTGAGCGATATGGAAGAAACGGGCAACCGTTCCATCTACTACGAATACGAAAGTCTTGAAACCAACATCTATTTTGAGGGCATCACCAAATCGGTGGTAGCTTGCTTTGAGACGGGAAACGAAGAAGCCACTTTATTCGGTCAAAAGGTGTTCCAACTCAGAAAAGACGAAATCATAGACCTGATGAAAGCCAACGGATTCAAGGAACTGGAGGAGGAAACTGAGGATGGTGAATTACGTGTGTCGTTTGAAGATGCTTTGATGGACTTCTTTTTCGACGAAGAGGACTTGATGGCAGTGAGTTGGGGCGTACTCGTGGATGATCAAGGAAATATTATTTGATTGCAGCGCGAGAATATATGATGATTTCAAATGAAATCCAATAAGTTACAGCAGAAATATAATGCTTTTGTAGCCTATTTTGAGGAACACATGCCGGTGGCTGAGTCGGAATTGAAATACGAGAACCCGTATCAGCTATTGGTGGCGGTCATCCTCTCTGCGCAATGTACCGACAAGCGGGTCAACATGACTACACCCGCCATGTTCCAGCGTTTTCCTACAGCACAGGATATGGCTGCGGCTTCGGTGGAGGAGATTTACGATTATATCAAGTCTATTTCCTACCCCAACAACAAAGCCCGTAACCTTTTGGGTATGGCACAGACTCTCGTGCGCGACTTCAATGGCGTCGTCCCCGACAACATAGAAGACCTACAGAAGTTGCCGGGCGTGGGGCGCAAAACCGCCAATGTCATGATGGCGGTGGCTTTCCACCAACCCGCGATGCCAGTCGACACGCATGTTTTTCGGGTGGCCAACCGCATCGGTCTGACCAAAAACTCAAAGAATGTCTTGGAGACCGAGAAGACCTTGGTGGCCCATCTGCCCAAGAAGGTCGTTTCGAAAGCCCACCATTGGCTTATCCTGCATGGGCGCTATGTTTGTCAGGCTCGCAAGCCGAAATGCGACGAGTGTGGTATCACTCAACTATGTGACTTGTATAAAACAAAATCATCATCATGTCAGACAGCAAATTAGGGTCATTGGCGAAGCAAACCGCCATCTATGGCTTGAGCAGCATCATCGGTAGGTTTCTGAACTACCTGCTGGTACCGTTATATACCTTTAAAATCTGTGCTGAAGCTGGAGGTCCGGCAGCCTATGGCATCGTTACCAACCTGTATGCCTACACTGCACTCCTGCTGGTTCTGCTGACCTTCGGAATGGAAACCACTTTCTTCCGTTTTTCCAACAAGGAAGGCATCAATCCCGACAAGGCTTTTTCCACATCAGGCATTGCTGTGGGTTTGGTGGCCTTGTTGTTTGTGGTGTTAATCAGCCTGTTCCTACAGCCCATTGCCGGTGCCATGAACTATGCCAGCCATCCCGAATTTGTGGAGATTATGGCTATCATCGTGGCTCTCGACGCTTTTCAAGCCATTCTGTTTGCACGTCTACGTTACGAGAACAAAGCCATCAAGTTTGCCACGCTGAAGCTGTTGTTCATCTTCCTCAACATCGCGCTGAACCTTTTCATCTTCTTCCTTGCTCCTGGACTGAAAGAAAGCCATCCTGCTCTGATGGGATGGTATGAAAACAGTTATCAAGTCGGCTACATATTCATCGTCAACCTTATCTGCACCAGCCTGATAACCCTTGGCTTCATCCCAGAAATCAAGAAGCTGCGCTTCGGACTCGACCGCGATATGCTGCGACAAATGCTGAACTACACTTGGCCCTTACTGCTGTTGGGCTTGGCAGGCATTCTCAACCAAGTGGCCGACAAAATCTGCTACCGCTTCATCGTGCCAGGCGAAGAGGGTGACAAGCAGTTGGGCATCTATGGTGCCTGTGTTAAGATAGCGATGATTATGGCTATGATTACCCAAGCCTTCCGTTATGCCTACGAGCCTTTCGTCTTTGGTAGTAAACGTGACAGTGCCGACAAGGAGAGTCAGGCACGAGTAATGAAGTATTTCATCATCTTTACGTTGCTGGCTTTTCTTGCAGTGGTGATGTATATGCCCCTGCTTCAGTATATCATCGGCCCCGACTATCGAGAGGGACTTCGCGTGGTGCCTATCGTGATGATGGCTGAAATCTTCATGGGCATCTATTTCAATCTTTCGTTCTGGTACAAACTCATCGACGAGACTTGGTGGGGAGCCGTCTTCTCGGCTATTGGCTGCGTGGTGCTGCTGGCCATTAACTTCATCTTTGTACCTCGTTACGGCTATATGGCCTGTGCCTGGGGAGGTTTTGCCGGCTACGGTACCTGTATGGTGCTTTCCTATTTCGTGGGACAGAGAAAATCTCCGATACCTTATGATCTCGTTTCGGCGTTCCTCTATTTTGCCGTTGCTATAGTGCTCTTCTTTGCACAGAAATACATTCACCTCGCCAACACTATACTGACTCTGTTAGTCAACACAGGTCTGTTTTTGGTCTTCTTCGCTTTCATCTGTTGGAGGGAGAGGGATTTGGTACATGGCGTGATGGGGTGGGTGAAGAACCGAAGGAAAAAGATTATATGAATACAGTTATATCATGAAAGAACAACCCAAATTCGTCATCAGCGGCGGTGGTACCGGAGGTCACATCTTTCCGGCCATTGCCATTGCCAACGCCTTGAAGAACCGTTTCCCCAAGGCTGAGATACTCTTCATTGGTGCCAAAGGACGCATGGAGATGGAGAAAGTGCCCAAGGCGGGCTATCCCATCGAGGGCTTGTGGATCAGTGGCCTGACAAAAGACTATCGTGTGTTGACCCTCCCCTTAAAACTCGTCAGTAGCTTTACCAAAGCACGCCGAATACTGAAACGCTTCAAGCCTGATGCTGTAATCGGTGTCGGTGGTTTTGCCAGTGGACCAACCCTAAAGGTTGCCAACTGGTTGGGAATCCCCACGATGCTGCAAGAACAGAACTCCATACCTGGTAAAACCAACCGTAATTTGGCACAAAAGGCCAAAGCCATCTGTGTAGCCTATCCCAATATGGAGAAATGGTTCCCCGCCGACAAGATACACCTCACTGGCAATCCCTTACGCAGCATCGCCGTGTCCGACGTGTCACATACTGAGGCAGCTGAGTTCTTCCACCTCAATCCGGAATTACCTATAGCGTTGTTGGTGGGTGGCAGTCAAGGCTCGCGCGATATGAATCACGGCATCAGCGCCCAGCTATCGATGTTCAAAGACAAGAACATACAATTCATTTGGCAGACAGGTACCACCTATATCACCCAAGCCCAGACCGAGGTGAAATCATTAGGACTTGAAGACAGGGTGAAGCCCGTTGCATTCATTGACCGTATGGATATGGCCTATTCAGCAGCAGATGTGGTCATCTCACGAGCCGGAGCGATGTCGATTTCTGAACTGGCATTGGTGAGAAAACCGGTCATCTTCGTGCCGCTACCTTCAGCTGCCGAAGACCATCAGACCAAGAATGCTATGCAACTGGTCAACGCAAGTGCAGCTCTAATCGTGCGCAACAACAAAGTTAAGGAGGAACTCGTTCCTGCTTTGTTCAGCCTATGTTCAGATGAGGAAAAACAAAAGTCGATGAAAAACAACATCGCCCAGTTTGCCCGTCCCAATGCCGCCGAGGACATTGTGGACCAGATTGTTAAATTGATTTCTTAGTGTATTACTTCAAGTCAATAAATGGTACTGAGTTGCCCAGCATATACTCCGGCAACTTTCCGTCCCATTTCTGCACGGCTTCGTAGTTTACCAACTTGGGGTTGCTCTCCAAAGCCTCCGCCTTGATACTCATGGCCTCGGCTTCAGCCTGGGCCCTGATTTTGGTTTGCTTAGCTTGTTCCTCCACCTGAATAGTGACGTTTTTGGCCTTCAGAGCATTTTGCTCGGCTACCTGCTTCTCCTTGATAGCGGTTTCAAAGTCGTCGTCGAAGTCGATGTTCACCAGTTGGAACTGTACGTTGGTGAAGTAATTGCTGTCCAAGGTCTCGCGCAGTTGTTGTTCGATTTGTCGGCGCACAACATCACGGTTCTCCACAATCTCTGTGGCGGCGAAGTTGCCAAACGACTCCTTCATGGCCGAACGGATGAAAGGCACCACGATACGGTTGTGGTAGTCGTCGCCAACGTTTTTCATCAGTTTGCTGACGTTTTCTCGCACCAGGTCGTAGTTAATCGTGTATTCTACTTCTGAGGTCTGCACATCGCGAGTGTAGCTGTTCTCCTTGCCGTCAAACTTCTTCTGTTGCACGTTGACGCGCTTGATGGTCTGTATGAAGGGAATCTTCATGTGCAGGCCGTCATCAATTACCTCATCGCTCATCTTGCCGAAGGTGGAAAGCACGCCACGCTCCGTTGAACGGATAGTGTAAAATGAAGAGAAAAGAACTAAAATGGCTAACAGTGCCAAAACGACCCATAAGACGTAACGTCCGATTTTTTTACTGTTGGGGTTGATGTTGATGTTTGTGTAAGGCTGATTCATTTTGCTATTGTTATTTGAGTTAATGCCTTTGCAAAAGTACACATTTTTTTGAAATCTTTACTTTTGTTTCAAAAAGAAATGTTGTAATTCGGATTTGTAAGTATTTGAAAAACAAATGACTGAATTTTCAAAAATTTGTAATGCCCCCAAAACTTGCTTTTTGAGCAGGAATTTGCCATATTTTTGCAGCCGAAAACTTTAAACCGTATCAAAATGAAGAAGAAACGATTTTTCAGAAAAGTGACGGCTCCGGCGGTTTTCGGGGCCATGTTGCTGCTGCTCACGGCTTGCCCGCGCAGCAAAACAACTTATGTCGATTTGGAAAGAATCCCTGAACAGTATTTGGCCACCGTGCCTTATCGAAACGGCGACGTGTTCCGTATGAAGCACGAGAGCGACCGCACTGTTATCGACTTCACCGTGTCGCGCCATCGCCAAAAGGAAACGGGCTACGACTGGTTTATTGAAAAGTACAAACCTGCCCCGAACTATGTCTATGAGTATGAGGCAGACATCACCAAATGCACGCCTAACTACCCGATTTTCAACGTGGAAATCGAGTTCTCCAACCGGTATATGGCTTTCGAGGAAGAAGGGCAAAACTATGCGAAAAGCGCCACAATTTTTGCAGTAGGAAGCGCACGGTTACCGCTCATTGGCGAAGACCATTCCAATTATGAAATGCTTGATTCCCTGAAAGTTAATGGACGCTATTACAACGATGTCTTCAAGCTGAAGTCGGAACTTGTTGATTATTACGAAGAAGAAGGCTTCATCCACGCCGATACCTATTATTACAATTATGAAAATGGCTTGCTCGGAGTCGTTATGTCTAACGGTGAAAAATATTGGCTCTATGAAGAATAAATTGTTGATTTTGATGGCTTTGTCATTTGTTATGGCCTCTTGTGTGAAGACGAAAACCTACCGCGTGAATGATGCCAACCGTGATTGGTTTGCCGATACCACGAACCTTAACTTCACGATGCGGGACGAGAATGGAGTCTCGCAATCGCTTATGTTTGGTATCGCAGACTCCTACATGACTGAAACGGGTACTTCAATCCTTTTCATCCCGACGGAAAAAGGTGAGCATGAGCATATTAGTCAGACTGGAGCGAACTCATACGGCACGATGAGGGTTTCAACTACGATTTCTGCCTACAAGTTAATGGAGTATTCAGATATTGATGAGTTCAGACTGTACTTCAACGAGGCTGTTTATGTGATGGGCATGGATGGGAACTTGTTCTATCCCAATAGTGATCAAAAATATAAATGTTATGAATCAGGCTACGACAACGTTATGGATTACATGGCGGAGTATCTTGATTCTTTCACGGTTAGCGACAAAACATATCAAGGTGTGATGCACATTAAACTCATTGACGTTGCCTATCCACAAACCAAAAACTTCCCGACGGAAATCTATTATGCCAAGCATTACGGCTTGATTCAGTGCACACTTGATGACAAGCTGACTTTGTATCGATTACCGAATTGATAAATTATCGATTTTTTCTACATTTTGGAATATATTTTTATGTAGCTTTGCAACATGTAATCCTAAAACCAACGAAATGAAAAACAAAAAACAATTTTTCAGGAAAACGGCGGAATTTATCTTTCTGGGAATCATGGTGGTGCTGTTTGCGGCTTGTAAAGAGGAGCCTCTTCCAATCCCACTTATCTATCTTGGGGATATTCCCGAGGAGTATCTTGCCACTGTGCCGTATCAGAATGGTGATGTCGTCAAGATGATGCATGAAAGCAGTAGGCTTGTCATCAATTACCGAGTGTCGCGAAGTAGATTCCATAATATGTCTGAGCCTACAGGAGAGGATTATGATTATCAGGTTGACTTTACCCATCTTGAGCCTGACTATCCTACCTTTGATATGCGCATTACATTGACAGCCGGATATAAGAAGTATGAACTTGAAGATGGGGAAGCTCCAAAAACAGGCCATATCATGTTGAAAGAGAGTTCTACAGACGTTCCATTTATCACTACAGATGCTACAGGTTTCACGGTATTGGATTCTCTCGAAGTTAATGGCCACGTGTATTATGATGTATTCAAATTGGATTGCAGGCATTATGAATATCCCCCAGATTATGTGATTCAAGCTCATTCAATTTATACATCCACTTGCTATTACAATTATGCGAAAGGCATTATTGGCGTGAAATTGTCAAACGGTGAAAAATATTGGCTATATGAAGAATAAATATTTGATTGTGATTGCTTTATTGGCTGTTTTGGCCTCTTGCAAAAAGGACGAACCAGAGGTGACCAAGTACTATGTCGGCGATGAGGCGAAATCTTGGTTGGTGGACGACTGCAAAAAGGAATATTTCATGCGCGACGAAAATGGAATAGAACAGGGGGTATATGTGCTTGAGCCTGCGGTTGAATACACAAAGGACACGACGTTGGGGGTGTTGCGCGAGCGCATTGCTCAATATAGCTATCCTGATATTGGTGATGGCTTTGGTGTTTACATTACAGCGGGTAAGAGCAACAAACCTAATGTTGATGAAAGCTTTGCAATCATCTTTAATAGGTGTTATTTCAGTTTCGATGGAAATGGTTTTAGACCTATTGCGAGTGAACCAAGGAGGGAAATCGAATATACAGCCGAGTTGTTGGATGCTTTCGAAGTGAATGGTGTTACCTATCCCAATGTGCTTCATATTCAGCAGGTTGAATCTAAAGCGCTTTCAAACCGTGGCCCTATAGAGATTTACTATGCCAAACATTACGGCATGATACAATACACCATAGCTTACGGCATCACTTATTTCCGTTTGCCTGCGGAATAATAAGGGAAACAGTTTGTTGCGGATGTCTGAAATTTGCGTATCTTTGCCAATTCGTAATTGACAATAAAACAAAATTATAAGCAAATGGATAACAGATTATTAGACAACAAATTACCCTATTTGGTGGCCGACATGAACTTGGCCGCTTGGGGACGTAAGGAAATTGAAGTGTCGGAACACGAAATGCCCGGCCTGATGTCGCTGCGCAAGAAATACGGCGACACAAAACCGCTGAAGGGCGCGAAGATCATGGGCTCGCTGCACATGACCATCCAAACGGCCTGCCTCATTGAGACTTTGGTGAAGTTGGGTGCCACGGTGCGCTGGTGTTCGTGCAATATCTATTCTACGCAAGACCATGCTGCTGCGGCCATTGCTGAAACAGGTACTTCCGTCTTCGCTTGGAAAGGCGAAACTTTAGAGGATTACTGGTGGTGTACCAAACGCGCCATCACTTTCCCCGATGGCACGGGTCCAGACCTCATCGTGGACGACGGCGGCGATGCCACCTTGCTGATTCACAAAGGCTACGCCTGCGAAAATAATCCAAAACTGCTTGATGCCCCAACTGGAAGTGCTGAAGAGACTGCCCTGATGAGTGTTATCAAGGCGACCTATAAGGAGAATCCTACTTTCTGGCACACGGTTGTGGCTGGCTGGAAAGGCGTTTCAGAGGAGACGACCACAGGCGTGCATCGTCTATATCAGATGCACGAGCGCGGCGAATTGCTTATTCCCGCCATCAACGTGAACGACTCGGTAACTAAGTCAAAGTTTGACAACCTCTATGGCTGCCGCGAGTCGTTGGCTGACGGCATCAAGCGCGCTACCGACGTTATGATTGCTGGAAAGGTCGTGGTCGTGTGCGGCTACGGCGAAGTGGGCAAGGGCTGCTCTCACTCGATGAAGAGTTATGGTGCCCGCGTTTTGGTGACAGAAATCGACCCCATCTGCGCCTTGCAAGCTGCCATGGAAGGATTCGAGGTCACGACGATGGAGGAGGCCGTCAAGGAAGGCAATATTTTCGTCACCACGACGGGCAACTGCGACGTGATTACACTTGAACACCTGCTTCAGATGAAAGACCAGGCCATTGTGTGCAACATCGGACACTTTGACAATGAGATCCAGGTGGATCGTCTTGAAAAGACCGAACATTTGAAAGAGAAAATCAATATTAAGCCTCAAGTCGACAAATACATCTTCGACGACGGCCATTGCATCTTCCTGCTGGCCTCGGGCCGACTGGTCAATCTAGGCTGCGCCACAGGTCACGCCAGCTTTGTGATGAGCAACTCGTTTACTAATCAGACGCTGGCACAGATGGACCTCTGGGAGAAGCGTGGACAATATAAAGTGGGTGTGTATTGCTTGCCTAAATACTTGGATGAGGAAGTGGCTCGCCTGCACTTGGAGAAGATTGGTGTGAAACTGACCAAGCTGACGCAGAAGCAGGCCGACTATATTGGTGTTCCTGTTGAGGGTCCTTACAAGTCTGACATCTACCGCTATTGACGGATGCCATGAAAATCGCCGTCAACACGCGCCTGTTGCTAAAAGGCAAGCTGGAAGGCATAGGCTGGGTGGCCTATGAGACCTTACGCCGCATGGTGAAGAATCATCCCGATGTGGAATTCTATTTCCTTTTCGACCGCCAGCCCGACCCGATGTTCCTATTCGGCGACAACGTGAAACCTGTAGTGCTATTCCCCCCGGCCCGACATCCTTTTTTATTCATTTGGTTCTTCGAGTTCTCTGTCAAGAAGGCTCTGAAAAAGATACAACCTGATCTGTACTTCTCGCCAGATGGCTATCTGAGCCTGCGCAGCAAGGTGCCACAGGTGGCACAGTTTCATGACCTTAACTTCGAGCATTTTCCAAAGGATATGCCTTGGATTCATCTTTGGCATTACAAGACTTTTTTCCCAAGGTTTGCCCGCAAGGCAAAGCGCATCGTGACGGTATCGGAATTCTCGAAACAGGACATTGTGGAGTGCTACGGAATAGAACCCGAGAAAATAGATGTAGCATATAACGGCGTGAACGACAAATTTGCCCCCATCAGCGATAAAGAGCAGGAGACCATCAGGGTGAAATATACGGGCGGACAACCTTATTTCATGTTTGTCGGCTCGCTGCATCCACGCAAGAACCTCGCACGTCTGTTTACGGCTTTTGATTTGTTCAAGGGACAGACCTCTAACAACGTCAAGTTATTGATAGTAGGGGAAAAGCGCTGGTGGTCCGATCCTATCGAGCAGGCTTATAGCCAGATGCGTTTTAAGGATGAAGTCGTCTTTGCTGGACGCTTAAGTGCTGAAGACCTGCATTTGGTGACGGCTGCAGCTTTGGCTTCGGTATATGTATCGTACTTTGAGGGCTTTGGAATCCCAATTCTGGAGGCCTTCCGCTGCGATACGCCAGTGATTACCTCCAACGTAACGGCAATGCCCGAGGTGGCCGACGATGCTGCTCTGCTTGTCGATCCTTTTAGCGAGGCCTTGATTGCAGAGGGAATGACAGAGATGCTGGATGAGAATGTCAGGGAGGCATTAAAAGAAAAAGGAAGAGAGCGTGCCAAGGATTTCTCATGGGATCATGCGGCTGACGCTATCTGGAATTGTTTAATGAAATCTATAGAATAATGGAAGAAATTATCATGTATCCTGGTGAAGCCAGACAAGATGCTTTGGATTGGAAAGCAGTCCAAGGACAACATATCACTGCTGTAAGGCGCAACATACTGGTGCTTGGCTCAGGCGGGCGCGAACACGCTTTGGCGTGGAAACTGGCACAGAGCGAAGGCGCACACGTTTTCATCGCCCCAGGTAATGCTGGAACGGCGCAAGTGGGTGTTAATGTAAACATCAAGCTGTCTGACTTTGAATCGATAAAGGACTTCTGCTTAAAGCAGGAAATCAACTTGGTTGTGGTCGGCCCCGAGCAACCCCTCGTGGATGGTATTGTGGATTTCTTCAAGGCTGAGGATGCTTTGAAAACGGTGAAAATCATCGGTCCAGACAAACGTGGTGCCTTATTAGAAGGTAGCAAAGCCTACGCCAAAGACTTTATGGAAAAGTATGGCGTGCCTACGGCAAAGTGCTTCAAGGTGAACAAAGACAACCTCAACGAGGGTTATGTCTTCCTTGAAAGCGTAAAAGCTCCTTACGTGCTGAAAGCCGACGGTTTGGCAGCGGGTAAAGGTGTCCTGATTCTCAACGACCTGCAGGAGGCAAAAGATGAACTTGGCAAGATGCTGGACGGCAAGTTTGGCGCTGCTTCTGCTACCGTAGTCATTGAGGAGTTCCTAAAAGGCATCGAGGTGTCCGTCTTCGTACTGACCGACGGAGAGCATTATGTGCTGTTGCCAGAGGCCAAGGACTATAAGCGCATCGGCGATGGTGACACTGGTCTGAACACAGGAGGCATGGGCGGTGTATCGCCCGTTCCTTTCTGCACTCCTGAGTTTCTGAACAAGGTGGAGGAACGTATCGTAAAGCCCACGCTGAAAGGACTGAAATCCGAAGGCATCGACTATAAGGGCTTCATCTTCTTGGGATTGATGAACGATGGAGGTAATCCCTACGTCATCGAGTATAATGTCCGTATGGGCGACCCTGAAACCGAAGCGGTGATGACCCGTATCGAGGGCGACTTTGCCGACTTGCTGACAGCCTGCGCTGTAGGACGTTTAGACGAAGTGCATTACGCCAAAAGTGATAAGACTGCTGTCACGGTAATGATGGTCTCAGGCGGCTACCCCGAAGCATACGAAAAAGGTAAGGTGATGAGTGGACTGGACAGATTGAATAATGTTGTAGCCTTCCATGCAGGTACGGCTTTCAACGCACAAAACGAGGTGATTACCTCTGGAGGTCGCGTTATCGCGGTGACTGCCCTCGGTGACAGCATCGAACAAGCCCGCACTCTGGCCTACCGTGAAGTGGAGAAGATACATTTTGAAGGTGCCAACTATCGTCACGATATTGGAATCGACTTAATGCACTGGGTATGATAAAATTCTTCCGGCAGAGCTATCCTTCCCAGTATGCCATACTTGCGTTGATGGCACTCGCACTTTGGCTGCCTTCTTTCGTCCCCGGGAACGCGGTTACGGGCTTGGATAGTCCTGTGACACCGTTATTCAATCTCATTGACGGATGGCTTGGTGGCTCAGCTATCGCACAACGAATCGTCGCTTTTGTCTTACTGCTGGCAGATGCTTTGCTCCTCAATATGATTTTGGTAGACAACCAAATTGTCGGAAAAGTGGGGACGATGGGTGCTTTTGTTTTCATTCTTTTAATGAGTTTGACACGTACACAGATTAATTTTTTTCCTTTTGCCCTATCAATCCCCTTTATCTTGCTGGTGATGAAAGAGATATTTGGCGTTTACTTAGCGCAAAAGCCGGAACTTGACCTGTTTAAGGCTGGCGTTTTTACTGCTTTGGCCACTATGTGTTACTTTCCTTCACTTATTCTGGTGCCCTGGATGATGGTGGCGTTGTCGGTTTCTAAAAAAGGAGGACTTCGTTTGCAGCTGCTTCCAATCACAGGTTTTTTGTTCGTCTATTTCCTATATTTCAGCCATGCTTTCTTTAAGGGGACTTTCCTAAATGTGATAAATGAATATGGAGAATGGTTTACTGAACTTTCATTTACGATACATGGTTTTAACTTGAAGAGTGTCATTTTGTTGTCATTTATTGTGTTTTCTGCAGTACTCTTGTATTTTGGAAGCGGAAGCGCTCATTTTGAGAAAACCATAGCAGTTCGTACCAAGATGACCATCAGCATCATTCTGGCTTTGTTTTCCGTTGTATTACTGTTCTTGGGTGGAGATGTTCTTTTCAACGGGCTGATTTTCATTACATTGTCAATTATTCTTGCTTACGAATTCTCTTATCTGGGCAACACGGGATGGGCCGACCTCTTCTTGGCGGCTTTTATGCTGGCTATACTAGCTAACCACTATTATTTCAAGTTTATATAAACAATATGGGATTGTTAACGCATTATAGCGACGTAATAGAGGCGGGATGTGACGAGGCCGGACGTGGTTGTTTAGCCGGACCTGTGGTGGCGGCGGCGGTTATCCTGAGACGCGACGCAGATTATCCTAATCTCAACGACTCAAAACAACTGACAGAGAAAAAAAGGATGCAACTACGCGAATTGGTAATGAAGGAGGCTTTGACGTATGGCATAGGAATTGTCTCGCCGCAGGAGATTGATGAAATCAATATTCTAAACGCTTCATTCTTAGCGATGCATAGGGCATTAGATCAACTGACACTTCAACCTGAGCTACTGTTGATTGACGGCAACCGTTTCAATCCCTATAAGCAGCTGAAACATGTCTGTATAGTTGGAGGCGATGCCAAATACCAGTCCATAGCAGCAGCTTCCATTTTAGCAAAAACGACGAGGGATTTAATGATGGAGCAATATGGTGAGGAATATCCCGTTTACAACTGGAAAAAGAACAAGGGGTACCCCACCCGCGAACACAAGCAGGCCATAGCCGACTATGGAACTACACCCCTTCATCGCATGACATTCAATATGGCTATTCAGCTAAAGTTAGACTTATAGTAAACAAGTATAAAATTAAGATCTTGAATAAAATAAGTAAATCCATATTATTGGTGTTGTCATTGCTAATAGCGATAGGAATGAAGGCGCAGGACTTCTCGCCAGAGACCTATTGGAAAGATGTGGATTTCAACGATACAACTCTGTTGTCGAATAAGGTGTTTGCCGACAAGATGGTTGACTTTCTCTATCAATACACCTGCTGCGAGGAAGAAAAGTTCGACAGTCTGACGATTTCAGGGGTTGGTATTCTTCTTGAGAAAGCCAAAGTCAATCTAAAGACTTACGAGCATACACTCCTGTTTTTGCTGAATGGCTATTCCAATATGGGAAAGAGTCAAGTGGTTGATTATCTGTTGACTTATCCTAAGTTATTTGAAGGAGATATTTCAATAGAAGAAGGTCTAAGGTTGGACTCCATCACCGAACCTTATCAACTTGTGAAAGTGGGAGTTGAAGCCCCTGACTTGGAAGGAGTGACCATTAACGGCGATGCCTATCGGCTTTATTCGTCTGAGACTGAGCATGTCATCATTGTCTTTTGGTCTACCGATTGTGAGTATTGTCATGATTTTCTTATCTCTATCCGCAAGCACCTGAACTTGAAGTCGGAATATGAGCTGGTCACTTTTGCCATTGCTGATAGCCAAAGTGAGGTAGATGACGAGGTGAGAAAGATGCGATTGCGCGGACATCACTTCTATGACCCCTTGCGTTGGGAAAGTAAGTCGTTTTTGGATTATCACATCACCTCCACACCGACGGTATTCCTTTTGGACAAAGAGAAAAAGATTGTCTGCAAACCCTACGACTGGCATGAATTAGAACTTTATATAAACAAAAGTAAATAATTAAAAACATGATAGTTATGAAGTATAAAAAAATTAGAATCTGTCTGCTGTTATCCTGTATGGCTATGGCCTCTGTCCACGCCTCAGCCCAGAACGACGAAAGCCATTGGGTGGACTCAGTGTACAATAGCCTTACTTTAGAGCAGCGTGTGGCCCAGCTGATTTGCATGAGGGCAAACCAGCCTGACCAACCCTTCTACGCCGATGTGGCGAAATACATCAAGCAATATAACATAGGTGGCGTATGCTTTTTCCGTGCCGATGCTGAGACTCAAGTCAAGCAGACCAACGATTGGCAGGCGATGGCGCAGACCCCGCTGATGGTTTCCATCGATGCGGAATGGGGCTTGGGGATGCGCGTGAAGAATACCTTGTCCTATCCTTTCCAGATGACCTTAGGTGCCATCAGCGACAACGAACTGATTTACAACATGGGACAACAGGTTGCAGAACAATGCCAGCGTATGGGTATCCACGTGAACTTTGCTCCTGTGGTCGATGTGAATTCCAACGCGGCCAATCCTGTCATCGGTATGCGTAGCTTTGGCGAGAATCCCACGATGGTGGGTGAGAAGGGGGTGGCCTACGCACAAGGTATGCAAAGCAAGGGCTTGATTACCAGCATGAAGCATTTCCCAGGTCACGGTAATACCGCATCCGATTCTCACATGACCTTGCCTACAGTGACCCGTACACTGGAAGAAGTGCAAGACATTGAGTTGGCTCCATTTCGTCACATGATTGCCAATGGCGTAAACGGCGCAATGGTGGGGCATTTGTATTTCCCTGCCATCGAGAGAGTCAAGAATACGTCCTCCTCTCTTTCCTATGGCGTTGTCACAGAATTGCTTAAGGACGAAATGGGCTTTGAGGGGCTGATTTTCACAGACGGACTGGATATGAAAGGCGTAGCGGAGAAGGTGCATCAGGATAGTGTGCCTTACATCTCTTTCATGGCCGGCAACGACGTGCTGATTCTGCCTACCAATGTGCCTTTTGCCATCCGAACCATTAAAGCAGCAGTTGAACGTGATACCAAAGCAGCACAACGCCTTGAGGAAAGCTGCAAGAAAATCCTCCGTTACAAATACCGCGCTGGGTTGAATCATTATCGTCCCACTCCGACAGCCAACTTGATGACCGACCTAAAAAAACAGGAATACAAAGATTTGCGGAGACAGCTCTATACCGAGGCTGTGACCATGCTGCGCAATGAGGATGTGATTCCCTTGGGAAAAGACAAGAAGATTGCCGTTGTAACCATCGGCAATACCAAGAACGATGTGTATAACGGACTGATCGACAAAGGATTGAACCTCCACTCGTTTGTGGTGACAAAAGAAAAAATAGCTTCAAAGTCGGCGGAATGGCTCAAAGCTCTGGAGGGTTACGATTTGGTGGTGGTGAGCATCGAGAAAACAACTATGTTTGCCAACACGAACTATGGCATCAATAATGAGACCATCAACTTTTTCAACCGTCTTGTCGCACAGAACGACGTGATACTGAACCTGTTTGCCTGTCCGTATGCCTTGGATTTATTCCGTATTAATAACAACGTCAAGGGAGTGTTGGTTGGTTATCAGGACGAGGTGCCAGCAGTAAGTGCCGTCGCCCAAATTCTATTGGGTGAGGCAACAGCCCATGGAACGCTGCCCATTTCGACTAACAAATTCCAATATGGTGAGGGTATCGTAGGACAGACACCTGTGCAGAAATCCCACGTTCTTCCTTCGAAAGAGATACCACCGACGACTTTACCTTCCCAAGGCCAAAAAGTGGAGACCAGAATGAAAGAAAAATATGTCAGCCGTCTCGACTCAGTGGCACGCATGGGCATCAAAGACGGCAGCTATCCGGGATGCCAAATTGTGATAATGAAAGATGGGCAAAGGGTATATGACAAGTGTTTTGGGAATTTCACCTACGGTGGAGGCCATCAGGTGCAGCCTGACGACCTGTATGACATCGCTTCCTGTACGAAGATCTTTGCCTCAACGCTGGCTGTCATGAAGTTATATGATGACGGACTAATTGACCTGAACAAAACCCTTGCCGATTTTTTCCCTTATCTGAAAGGCAACCCGCACGGCAAACTGAAAATCATAGAGCTGATGACCCATCAGGCTGGACTGAAGGCTTGGGTGCCTTTCTATATTCCTACCATTGATGAGAACGGCCCGATGGATGCCTTTTATTCCAATCAGATTGACGAGAGCCATACAGTACGTGTGGCCGAAAACCTGTATCTCATCAATGATTACAGCGACCGTATCTTTGACTCTGTTTCAAAGACTCCGCTGGGCAAAAAGAAATACCTCTACAGCGATATGGGTTTCTATTATATCCCGAAAATCGTGAAGTTGTTGACCAACAAGAGCATTGACGACTACCTAAACGAGAACTATTACTATCCCATGAACCTGTCACACATTTGCTACAAGCCGCTTAGCCACTATACACGAGAGCAAATTGCTCCTACGGAAAACGATACCGTGTTTCGCAGGCAGTTGATTTGGGGTGATGTTCACGATCAGGCTGCTGCCATGTTTGGAGGCATCGCGGGTCATGCGGGACTGTTTTCTAACGCCCGCGACCTGTCTGTCATCATGCAGATGCTGTTGGACGAAGGGGTCTACAACGGTGTTCGTTACCTGAAACCGGAAACCGTGCGTTACTTCACCACAGCGCCTTTCGCCTCTTCCAACAGCAACCGTCGCGGCATAGGTTTCGACAAGCTGCCACTTGAGAAGAAAGGCTCATGCACAGAGTCCAAGTCGGGGTCAATGAAAGGGTATGGGCATACGGGCTTCACGGGTACTTTCGTCTGGGCTGACCCAGCCAACAAAACGGTGATTGTATTCCTTTCCAACCGCGTATATCCCAACGCCGAACCTAACAAGCTGGTGAAAAGTGGCATCAGAACGGTGCTACACGATATCGTTTACGAGGCTTATCCGGTGGATTAGTTGTCCTCGAAATTCCTTGGGAAGCGTTTCCACATCTTATAAGACTCGCCCTGCTGGTTGACGAAGTATTGCCACATCTTCTCGGGAGGTGTGTTGAGGAACTGTGCTGTAGTGATTTCTGCAACAAGCCAAGTGTTACGCACCAGTTCGCTCACCAACTGTCCTGCATCCCATCCAGAATAGCCTAAGAAAAACCAAGTATTCTCCTCATTGGCAATGCCTGTAGCTATCAATGATTTCAGCGTTTCGGCATCACCGCCCCAGTATAGGCCTTCGATGATAGGGGAGGAATCAGGAATCATTTCCCCAAACGTGTGCATGAAAAACAGTTGGTTGTCAGCAACGGGTCCGCCCAGAAAAACGGGAGCATCGAAATCAGGAAAGTCGTCTACGATATGGTTCACGTTGGCATTGAGTTTCTTGTTGATGATGACTCCAAAAGTACCCTCGGTCTCGGAATGGTCGACGAGAAGGATGACCGACCTCCCGAAATGGAAATCATTCATCAAAGGTTCGGAAATCAGGATGTTACCCGTCTTCGGGTCCAATGAATTGCTGCGTATTTTGAATAGTTCTCCCAAATCCATACTGCAAAAATAGGATTTTTGTTCGATAATCATAGCAGTTTTCGTAATTTTGTGCCATAAAAATACACTTGTCTTGAAACGAACCGACAATCAATCCAAATTCGATACCCTGCGCGAGACGTTTGCCGCTTTTATCTTTGAACGGCAAACGGTGAAGCGGGAAAACGGTGCTTTATCGCTGGCTTTTGACTTCAATCTTGACAACAGGTTCCATTTCTGTCCCACCCTTGAGATTCCCGCGAGGCCTTTCTTTGACTGGAACAATATTCCTGCCGAACAGTTGGAGGCTTTGGCGTTCCAGATTGGAATGACTGAGTTGGTCAGTTATTGGAAAATCGCCTGCCCGAAAAGAGTAGTAGTAAAGCCATTTGCACTTTCTGAATTACAGAAAATCTTCTGGAAGAAAATGTATTATAACGGTTTGGGTGAGTTCCTGTATCTGAACAGCATTTCGGTATCGGAAGAGGATTTGATGACTTTGGAATCGCAAGGGGAGAAGCCCTTCACCAAAGTGGAAATCCCTTTGGAAGAAAAAACACTGGTTCCTGTGGGTGGTGGAAAGGATTCTGTAGTGACGTTGGAGTGCCTGCGTAAAGAAATGCCAGTACTTCCGCTGATTGTAAATCCGCGAGGGGCCACCTTGAACTGTGTGAAGACGGCTGGGTATTCGAAAGACGAGTTTATCGTCATCAAACGCACACTCGACCCGACGATGCTTAAACTCAATGCGGAAGGCTATTTGAACGGACACACACCCTTCTCGGCTTTGCTAGCATTCATCAGTATTTTGGTGGCTTTTGGCAGTAGGTCGAGATACATCGCTTTGTCAAACGAGAACAGTGCCAATGAGTCTACTGTACCTGGCACGAACATCAACCACCAATACAGCAAATCCATCGAGTTTGAAAGAGACTTCAGAGACTATGTAGCTGAGAATCTGAACCGTGAAGTACAGTACTTCAGCTTCTTGCGTCCTTTGAGCGAGCTCCAGATTGCCAGCCTGTTCGCCCAATATGAAGCCTATCATCCTGTGTTTCGCAGCTGCAATGTAGGCAGCAAGACCGACTCGTGGTGCGGGCATTGCCCTAAATGCCTGTTTACTTGGATTATCCTGTCGCCCTTCCTATCAAGCGAAAAATTGACTGCCATTTTCGGGAAAGACCTGATGGCAGATGCTTCTCTGCAACCCATATTGGAGGAGCTGAACGGAACGGCTGCTGTTAAGCCTTTCGAATGCGTTGGAACTGTAGAGGAGGTGAGAGCGTGCATTAAAACCGCAGGCATTTCGACGGGTTTAATGACACAACCCTCTAAAGTCCCTGAGCTTGTTGAAGGGCCGACCATAGAAGAAATCCTCCATCGTTTCAACAAAGAGCATTTTCTTCCCAAACAATTCGAGCAAATCCTAAAATCCCACCTTCATGTTTGACTTGATATTGAACCGTTTACGCGGCAAGCGCATTCTCATCCTTGGTTTCGGTCGCGAGGGCAAATCGACTTTGCACTTTTTGAACAAGTACTTGCCAGATGCGTCAGTTGGCGTAGCTGACAAGAACCCGATGGAAGGCGTGACCCATTCAGGAGAACACTATCTTGAGGCGATATACGATTACGACATCGTTATCAAGACTCCAGGTATCTCTTTAAAAGATTTCGATACTAAAGGAGTGGAGATTACCTCACAAACCGACCTGTTCCTCAGCCAGTTCCATCATCAAACCATAGGCATCACAGGCACCAAGGGCAAAAGCACCACTACAAGTCTGATTTACCATTTGCTGAAGTCCTCTGGACGCGACGCGATACTTACAGGCAATATCGGTATTCCTTGTTTAGATGTGATGGAAGATATCAAGCCAGAGAGCATCGTGGTATATGAGCTCTCGGCTCATCAGCTGGAATATGTCCACAACAGTCCCCGTGTAGGTGTGCTGCTCAATGTGTTTGAGGAACATCTTGACCATTTCGGGTCGATGATGCGCTATAAATCCACTAAACTCAACATCATGCGCCACATGGGTGAGGACGACATTGCTGTCATCCACGAGTCCCTATTGGATGATGCCTGGCATCTGTTCGTCAACAATATCGTATTCTCTTTATTTGATATCAGCGAGTTTGTCGATGAAACCGCATTGCCCCTCAAAGGCGAACATAACCTGTTGAATGTAAAGGCGGCATTGCTGGCTTGCTATGCGTATGACAATACGGACTGTCGTGAATTTGTGCCTTATCTCTATACGTTCAAGCCTCTTGAGCATCGCTTGGAGCCTGTGGGAACCTTTGGAGGTGTTTCTTTCTACAACGACAGCATTTCCACTATTCCTCAGGCCACAATTGAAGCCTGTAAAGCCTTGGGGCATGTCGACTTCCTGCTGTTGGGCGGCTTTGACCGAGGAATAGATTATAGCCCTTTGGTGGACTACCTTAAGGAGAATCCTGTTCCGCATCTGCTGTTTACAGGCAAAGCAGGGAAGAGAATGATGGCTTTAATGGACGGCAAAAGACAGACCCATAAGTATTACAATAATATGGAAGAAGCCTTTGCCTACATAGCCCAATATGCCAACACTGGCGACATCTGCCTGCTTTCGCCAGCTGCCGCCAGTTATGATCAATACAAGAACTTCGAGGAACGTGGCACGAAGTTCAAGGCTCTTGCTAAAGCCTATTAGTACTCAAAAACGAATGAGGTTTGATTAGCCTTTCTTGATGGTGACTTTCTTGCCGCCGCCACCGTTGTTGTTACCACTATTGTTGTTGCCGTTGGTCTGTCCGTTGTTCACCGTTTTGGGTTTTGTGGTAGTGCCAGCGGGCTTTGAGCCACCAGTTGTACCTGTGGTGGTCATCTTGTATCCTGCTGCCTCACACATTTCTTTGACATGCGCTGCACGTTTGTAAGTGTCAGGGTGAGTGGAAAGCAATTCTTGTAATTTGGTCTGTTGTCCCGATTGACCGTTTAATGAAATCAACACGTTTAGAGCATGATACATGGCAAAAGGGTCAACTCCATTATTTATGCAGAACTGCACTGCAGTCTCGTCGGCTTGGGTCTCCTGCTTGCGCGAGTAGGCATTTTGGGCCAATTGTTGCCCGAGGTCGCCAAGGAAACCGGTGGATAGGGCACCGGCTGTGGTGTTGACGGAGGCTATACCATAACGGGCAGCCACAATCAGGTAAGCAGCACGATAAGCATCGCGCACATCTTTATTAATAAGGTGGCCCAACTCATGTCCGATAACGGCGAACACCTCATCGTCGTTCATCACATCCATCAAGCCGGTGTAGACACGCACACTGCCGTCACCACTGGCAAAAGCATTGACGGTGCTCGATTGATATACTTTATAATTCAGGTTCAGGTCGCTGATGTTGTGGAAACGGCTCATGATACGGTCGAGACGCTGTGTGTACTCGTTGCTGGCAGGCAAGATGGTGTTTTGTCCGTCAGTCTCCACCATATACTGGCTACAAAGCTGTGCCACTTGGGCATCGCTGATGGTCAGGGCCTGCAAAGCAGCCGCACCAGCATTGGCAGCTGCATTCTGGTCCACTACTTTCAAGGAAGAGCAACTTGTCGCCATCAGCGCGATAAAAGCCCATAAAATTGCTAATTTCTTCATATTAACTGTATTTTAGATTGATTTCCGATTTGTCACCGCAAAGATAAAGCATACTGACGGATTTTTTTTCAAAAAAGTGCATTTTTTTCTTGCATGTTCCAAAATTATTGTATTTTTGCGTCATCAAAACAATATCAAAATAATATCACTTATGGAAACAAAAGAATTTGAATTCAAAGGTCTTGCGATGAACGGATTCATCGCGCTGTTTGTTGAAATTGCCATCATTGCCTTGAGCATTTGGGGCTTGGTCTCATTTGCAAACGAGGAGATTGGCACGCCGATTTTCTCTGTCATCGGCTTGTTGTTAGCCTGCATCCTGCCTATCGGCTTCCGTAAGCTGGAACCCAATGAGGCTATGGTGATGCTGTTTTTCGGCAGGTACAAGGGCACGTTCACTCAGACGGGCTTCTACTGGGTCAACTTCCTGATGACCTCCAAGAAGGTCTCGCTGCGTGCCCGCAACCTCAATCCCGATAATATTAAGGTGAACGACAAGACGGGTAACCCCATCATGATTGGACAAATCCTCGTCTGGAAGTTGAAGGACACTTACAAGGCGATGTTTGAGATTGACTCACAGACAATGGCTGGTGGTGGCTCGGGTACGGCACCCGTGACGGTCTCCAACCGCATGCGTGCTTTCGAGAGCTTCATTCAGGTGCAGAGCGATGCCGCCTTGCGTGAGGTGGCAGGAATGTACGCTTATGACGAGAATGAGGCTGAAAGCGGTGAACTGACGCTCCGTTCTGGCGGCAAGGAAATCAACGATGTGCTGCTCTCCAAACTGAATGAACGCCTCACGATGTCGGGCCTGGAGGTACTTGAGGCCCGCATCAACTATCTAGCTTATTCGCCTGAGATTGCCGCTGTGATGCTGCGCCGTCAGCAAGCGGCGGCCATCATCTCCGCTCGTGAGAAGATTGTGGAAGGCGCGGTCTCGATGGTCAAGATGGCTTTGGACAAACTGAAGGACGAAGGCGTCGTCGAGCTTGATGAGGAACGTAAGGCCGCCATGGTGAGCAACCTTATGGTGGTGCTCTGTGCTGACGAATCGGCACAACCCGTGGTGAATACGGGGTCGTTGTATTGATTTGGAATTGGTAGAGACGCAATGATTGCGTCTCTACAATGGTTTTGACAAAGCAACAACAATGAGCAACCTCATCAGTATAATAATAGGCATTGGTCTGATACTGAATGCATTCCGTATTAGGTATATTCCCGATAGGGTCCGCATCAGGAAGCCTTTTCGACTCGTTTCGCTTTGGAATCGAGAACCGTTTTCTGCAAAAGGCTGGAAGTCCAAATACTATGTTGAATTGGCCGACAACCCTGAATTACAGCGACTTTACTTCATCAACTATCTCGTGACGGGCGTGTTGTTCATTCTTCCCGGGTTGATAGGATTGGCTTTCGGCATCAACGTCGTTTATTTCATGCTGTTTGCGACCATCGTTTCTGGTGGCATGTTCCTGTATGCCAAGCAAAGAGTCACTGGAAGAATTGAGGCTTGGAAATGGGTGCTTTTCGCTGTTGTAGTTTTTAGCTTGGTGATTGGATGGTCAGTGTCGTATAAGGGCAGCAAAGTGGAAGTGCAGCCCGAAATGCTTTCCATCGAAGGCGACTATGGCATGACTGTTTATTATGAAAGCATTGATTCCGTTAAAATTGTCACCGAATTGCCGAAAACCAAATATTGCAAGGCGGGCTACGGCTTTGGCAGTAGCAAAAAAGGCGAGTTTCGCCTGAAAGACGGTTCAGATGCCAAGTTCTACTTATTAGGGAAAGAGGCACCTTATCTGATGCTCTACACCCGTTATGGGCTGATTCTCATTAACTGCAAAACCACAGAAGAAACCGATACACTTATTGAGCAATTGAGTGGTAAATTGAAAACTTGCAAAAATGACTGGTAAACCACTATTGATACTATTAGCGATTTTCTTACTGCTTGTCGTGGCTGCCGTACCGGTTTGGCTCGCCATTCGGGTGATGCGGCATCCTGAGAAAGACCGGAGTATGAGAGGCGTGATGGCAGAGCAGCGGGGTGATGAATACGAGAAAGGGATGCAGAAGTTCTTTATGGTCAGTTATTTATCTACTATCCCCTGTTTTGTGATGGCAGCAGTGCTCGAGGATGTCTTCGGCATGGAAAAGTTTCTTTCCCTGCTGATTCCTGCCATTGCTTTGGGCTTGGTGCTGAACATCACCAAATGGCACTTTACGGGAGAGTTCAGCAAAGCTGGTTTAGTCACTTTTGCCATTGGGTTGGCACTGACTGTGGTTCTGTTAATTGTAAACTAATCAAATATGGTATATTATTTTGTTCCTTCTGGTCTCCTGTTAATTCTTCTCGGTTGGCTGATTTACCGCAATCCCAACTGGATTAACCCTTATGGCGATATGCCGCCTGAGCGGAAGGCCTTGGTCGACATCGAGGGACTGAAACGGGCGGTCGCCCTCACCCTTGGGGTGGGAGGAGGCCTGCTGATTATCGCAGGCTTGCTTTCGGCCTTCAAGGTCATTGACGACAATACCGGAGGCATTGTGATGGGGGCGGTTTGCCTGGCTATGATTGTGCCCTTGGTGATTGCCATGCGGAGATACAACGGTTTCGGTCGCGACGAGAACGGCGAGGGGTATTACAGCCTTTACATGAATAAAGCGGCTAAGATTACTGCCGTCGTTGTTACGGTGGTGTTAGTTGCTGTGGTAGTGTTTTTGTCTATAGTATTGAAAAACAGATAATATCATGTTCTGGATAGATTTAATAATGGGCGTAATCCTCATGCTTTCGGGTTGGGCGGTCTATCGTAACCCAATGCTGATATCAGGCGTGAATACGATGTCGAAGAAACGGTTGGCCAAAGTCGACTTGGAGGGTCTGAAGCTTGGTTTTCGCAATGTGTTCCTCATCAGCGGCGGGGCAATAGTGCTTCTTGGCGGCATTTTCACGCTGACGCATCTGCCCATGGGCTTTCATTTGGTGATGCAACTATTGGCGGTTTTTGCTGCAGTTGTCGCCTGCTTGGTGCTCAGCAAGAGATATGATGCTGGCCTGCAAGGTGAGGAGGGCAAGAAGGAAAGGAAGAAAAACTGGATAGCCATCATCATTACCGCTGTGTCTTTTGCCGTCATACTGTTTTTCTTTTTCAAAGGCAGTAAGCCGGCAACGGTTGAAGTGTCAGAGGATTACATCACGGCTAAAGGCAGCGGTTATAGTGCTTCGATTCCCTTAATTGACATTACCGAGGCCAACATATTGACCGACTGGCCTGATTTTCCCATACGCACCAATGGCATCGCCACCGAAGATGTCGGCATTGGGCATTTCCGCAAGAAAGGAGGCGAAAGTTGCATGTTGTTCGTATGCACCGATGGCGGTCCCTTGCTTGAAGTGCGTACTGGGGACGGCAAATTGTATTACCTTAACTGCGCCACGGAAGAGGAAACTCTTGAAATGATTGCGAAAGTGAAATCAAAAGGAGGTAACTAATGGCCAAAGAAAAAGACAATAGTACGAACAATAAAACCTTTCTGCTCAGGGTGGACAGCGAGACGATGGAGGCTGTTGAGAAATGGGCTGCCGACGAGTTCCGCTCCGTCAATGGACAGCTGCAATGGATTATCGCAGAAGCCTTGAAAAAGAACGGGAGGAAAAAGAAATAATAATGGATTGCTCCGCAAGAAATCTTGCAGTTAGGCAATCAAAAAACGAATTGATATGACTGAAGGACAAATTGTTTTATTAGTGGTTCTGTTCCATGTGTTGCAAGCCATCCTCGGAGGCTTCGTTGCAAGACGGCGCGGCAAGTCGTTCTGGTTTTGGTTTGCCGTGTGTTTCATTATCATTCCGCCACCTATCGGCTGGATTTGGATGCTCACGAAGACAAGAGACGAGATGATGCCATAAAAAACCTGTAAATCCATAAAGTCATGAATGTTAAAATCAATCTGTTTATCTTATTGGTATTCTTTGCAGTAAAGACCTCCTTTGCCCAAATTGACGGTTACTGGAGCGGAAAACTAAGCCTTGGTGTTGCCGAACTGGAAATAGGTTTCGACATCAAAACCGTTGCGAATGGTTTTTCCGCCACTTTGGACGTTCCCGCACAAGGAGCGCATGATATGCCCGTCGACGAGACCGTCTTTCGAGACAACCGTTTGCAGTTGACGATGACTGCAATGGATGCCAGCTATTCTGGGGAGTTGAAGGATGATATTATCGAAGGCGAGTTTTCGCAACGAGGCATGACTTTCCCCCTGAAACTTGAAAGAGGGGAGAAGGAAACCCAACAGGCACGTCCACAAGACCCGCAACAGCCTTTCAACTATCGCATTGAAGAGGTGCGGTTTACCAACGCAAAAGAAGGCAACACCTTAACCGGAACTTTAACCATCCCCGAAGGTGACAGTTCGTTTCCGGCCTTGGTGCTCGTCTCAGGTAGCGGACAGCAGAACCGCGATGAGGAACTGATGAACCATCGTCCCTTCTGGGTTATCGCTGATTATCTTACCCGTAATGGAATCGCGGTTTTAAGATACGACGACAGGGGCGTAGGAGGTTCGGAAGGAGAGGTGCTCAATGCCACCAGCATGGATTTCTCTTACGATGCCGAAGCCGCTTTTGACTATCTTCGCAGCCGCAAGGAGATCAATGCAGCGCAAATCGGTATTTTGGGCCACAGCGAAGGCGGTATCATTAATTTCATGGTGGCCGAGCGCCGTCCCGAGGTAGCGTTTTTGGTTTCTTTGGCAGGCCCTGCTGTCAACGGAATCGAGGTGCTCAAAGCGCAGCAAGTGGCCATCTTGAGGGCATCGGGCTTGACTGAAGAAGCCATTCAATTCAGCAGTAATGCCAATGCGCAGATGTTCGACATCATTGCAGCCTCAAAGGATAGGGAAGAGGCCGACACGTTGTTACGCCAGTTGGTGAAAGGCTGGGGTTACAACGAGGAACTGACCGAGCAGACCGTTGGTGAGCTTGCATCGCCTTGGATGTACTATTTTTTGAAATACGACCCCACCGAAGCCATCGTGAAGACGAATTGTCCCGCCTTGCTGCTGAATGGCTCGAAAGACTTGCAAGTGCTGGCATCACAAAACCTTCCCGCATACGAGAAAATCATCAACGAATATGGTAAGGCCAACATGACCTTGCACGAAATGCCTGACTTGAATCATCTGTTCCAGCATTGCGAAACGGGCAGCCCCAATGAATATTTCACCATTGATGAGACTATTTCGCCTGAGGTGTTGGAGATGATCGTGAAGTTTGTGAAAAAGGTCGGGAAATAGAGAACGCTACCTCAGAGGAATCTCAGAGTTACCTCAAAGGTGCCTCAAAGTTACCTCAGAGAGGCTATAGACTTGGTATAGCGTTGCTATAGGCTTGGTATGGTTTTGAAGCCTTTAATGTGCTGTGTGTGAAGATGTTATGTGATTGAATAGAGTCTACAAGTCTATCTATGCTATTTATCGTTCACAAACACAGATAGTTACAGGGATTAATGTAGCTCATTCGCTTCTTTGTTTTGCATTTGCAAAAATAAGAAAAAAAGCTGGATTCTGCAAGTTTTTTGTCTGAAAAAAGTGAAGGGTAAATTTGCCTTTGCAGTCATTTAGTCATTAGTCAAAATGGCTTTTGCTACAGTTGCTACAGTTGCTACAGTTAAAATCACAGAGAGAGCGAGACTAAAAAACGCCTTTTGCTGTCCCACTGTCCCCGGTGTCCACCGTGAGGGACAACGGGACAGCGGGACAGTCTGATTTTCTAGCGAAAGACACTAACCAAAAAGAACAATCCAATGACCTCAAGGGCATAAAGCCCAAGAAACAAACGGCATATTAAAACAAAACCCGCTAACTTGACCTTGCGGCCAGAGGTTAACGGGATTCATCGATGCAAAAATAGACAATTTTTAGATACCAACCAAAAAAGTTGACATTTTTTATATGAAATATTGCGAATTTGAACATTTTTTCTCTCAAAAGCGACTCAATCGATACCTTTTGGCATGTGATGGCGACAAGAGGAAAGCAATGACTTTATACCGTTACAACCTTCGGTTAGCCCAAGAATTATTGACCATTGTCAGCTGTTTTGAAGTATCCTTGCGAAATGCTATTGACGACATTCTTGTGCCACAATTTGGCGAAGAATGGCTGAAGGATTCTGTTTCGGAAGGTGGCATGTTTACGGATCCCGTATTGCATAAGACCAATCGTACAATTAGCGAAGCTTTGCAAAAACTGAAGTTTCAGGGAACATATTCGCATTCAAAGCTTTTGGCTCAAATGGACTTTGGCATGTGGAAATACATGTACTCTCCGCTGCAATACAACTTAACTCATCAAACACTTATGGGTGCATTCCCGCACAAGCAGCGTTCAACACCACAATTGCATATCAACCAATCGTATATTTTTAATGAATTGGATAAGATAAACACGCTTCGCAACCGTATTGCCCACCATGAGCCATTGTGCTTTCCTACAGGTCAGAGTGTGATATATACAAGCTATATTCGTGTGGAGTATCAGAAAATACAAACCTTGTTTTCATGGATGGGCATTGATAGCAGTTCTATGCTATATGGGCTGGATCACGTTACGAAAGTGTGTGACAGGATTGATAATTTGTAAACTCGATTGAAAAAAATGCCCCTGTCTTTTCCACAAAAAGAGCGTACTATTGCAGAAATTCCCTAACTTTGCCCCCGACAATCAAACAAGAAGTCTAACTAAATGAAATATAGAATGACCCCAAGGGCGTAAAGCCCAAGAAACAAAAGACATATTTAATCAATAGCGTTAGCGTGATAGCTTGTACCAAGAAACTTCGACAATTTCATGATACCACAAGCAGTAAAGTCAATGTTCACGTGTGTTTTCACGTGGGCTTTACTGATTTAGTTGTGGTATCGGCAGTCGAAGGCCTCTTGATCAACTGAAAAGTAATAGTCCACGTTCTTTTTGCTTTACAGAAATAAACACAATAAAACAAACAATTATGCAAGTAAAACCAATGCAACAAATGAGAGGGATACTAAAAAATGCACTATTCATTCTACTGTTGAGTGCAGCAGGTACATCAAACGCAATGGCTCAAATATTTTCGAGTCAGCATGTTTCTCTGGTAAATAGCCAAGTAGCAACCATTGAATTTGATATCAGAGAACTATCTGTTTATGATGAGCGTATTATACTTATGTATAATTTGCTGAATGACAGTCGATTCATTGTTTCTTTAGGAGAAACAGACGGTGTTTTTGTTGTCGGTGCAAGTGATGCCTATGAGGAACTTGACCTTTCTGAAACCTTTTCTGATTTTTGGGAGCAAAACACCAATCAGTTTTCAGCTATGGACAAATCTGCCGTATCAGAGCTTGCTCTTGAATACAAATCTGAATTGCCTTATGACATCATTGCTTCTTTGATGATGGATTTTTATGTTATGTCGAGGACAAACAATACTTGTTTGGCAGCCGAACAGTTTTGCACGGACAATGGTCTTTATCAATATCCAGCTGGAGTGAATGCTGGTACTGGTGAAGCAGGACCAGACTATCAATGTCTGAGAACAACACCCAATCCTGCATGGTTTTATTTGCAGATAGGTAATCCTGGTAGTATGAGTATCTATATGTATAGCACACCATCTCATGACCTGGATTTTTGTTGTTGGGGACCTTTCGTTGACCCTTTCACACCTTGCCCTGATGAGTTAACAGCAAATACGGTGGTTTCATGCAGTTATAGTGCTAGTGCCACAGAGACATGTATTATACCATCTTCTGCCCAAACTGGTGAATATTACATTATGGTCATTACCAATTATTCCAATCAAGTTTGTAACATTAACTTTAGTAAAATTGATGGTTCAGGAACAGCCTCCTGTGGTCCATACGACATTTCAGTTTCTGCATTGCCTGAACAAGGTGGAACAATTTCAGGCAATGGCGTTTGTTATGGGGGGCAATGGACAGTTTCAGCATTGGCGAATGTGGGATATACTTTCATGTATTGGACAGAGGGGGACGAAATTGTGTCATCAGATGCGAGTTTTACTTTTGCTCCAGTTAGAGACATGAATCTTGTAGCTCATTTTGCTCTGCCTTTTGATGTTGTTGCAACAGCCAATCCCTCACAAGGTGGAACGGTATTTGGTTCGGGAGCATACGATTACGGTACGTTGTGTACATTAACGGCTGTCGCTAATGAAGGCTATTCTTTTACATATTGGACAGAAGATGATGAAATAGTTTCCTATGAATCCAGTTATGATTTCGTTGTGACGGGAGAGAGAAGCCTGCAAGCTCATTTTTCATTGCCATTTGTGGTTTTAGCCACTGTTAATCCTGCTCAAGGGGGTACGGTTATCGGCAGTGGAGCTTATGATTATGGTGCAACTTGTACCATGACGGCTTCTGCCAATACGGGTTATACGTTTATGTATTGGATTGAAAACAGTGACACGCTTTCTTTTGATGCTAATTACAGCTTTGTTGTGACAGGCGATCGTTACCTGACGGCTTGTTTCGCTTTGCCGTTCAACATTATGGCTGTTAGTAATCCATCAGAAGGTGGTGAAATAGTTGGAAGCGGCACTTTCGACTATGGTACAATTTGCACATTAACTGCAACAGCCAACTCTGGTTATACTTTCATGAATTGGACAGAAAACAATGAGGTAGTTTCCAATGATGCAGACTACGGTTTTATAGTAACAAGAGATAGAATACTTCAGGCCAACTTTGCCCTTCCTTTCAACATTACGGCAACGGCTTGTCCAGAGGCAGGAGGAACCGTGAGCGGGGGTGGTTATTATGAATATGGTTCGACCTGTTCTTTGGAAGCATTTGCAAACGAAAACTATACATTTATGTATTGGACAGAGGAGGGAGAAGTGGTGTCAAACGACCCCAACTACAGTTTTGTTGTCACAGGTGAAAGGAACTTGCAAGCGAGTTTTTCTTTGCCACTCAGTGTTGTTGCCATTGCCAATCCCGAAAACGGCGGTGTTGTAAGCGGTTATGGTGAATATGTCTATGGTACAATCTGTACTTTGACCGCTACTCCTAAACCTGGGTATGAATTTGTTTGTTGGATGGAAGATGGGGAATTGGTATCTACCGAGACTCAGTACAGTTTTACGGTAACATCAAGTTGCATTCTTGTCGCCAACTTTGGAGAGTCTTTTTCCATATCAGTTTCTTCGAATCCATTGGAAGGCGGTACAGTTCGTATAGAAGAAGCCAATTCACAAACATTTACTCGTGGTAGTAGGCTTTTAGCGGCATCCATTGATTTCTCGGAACAAGGCTATTCAAACGGACAAGACCTTGGTGGACAAGAAATTTTTATTGACGACAATGTGTCAATCATATTCTTTAATGGGACAAACAGTAATAGTCCCAGATATTTTAGCACAGGTACAGCTGTTAGATGCTATAGCGGAAATTATTTCACTGTGACAACTACAGTGGGCACTATCTCAGACATTACTCTTACCTTTGGTTCGGGTGATGGAGAAAATGAAATCACGACTGACGTTGGCAGTTTCGACGTGTCAAGCTGGAATGGTAATGATGCGATAGTAAACTTTTTCATTGGTGGCACAACGTATCACAGACGAATTAGAACGGTCACTGTCAACTATACTGCAAATGAAGGTCAGCAGATTGTGGCCGCTCCTGTATTCAATCCTTCAGGAGGCATCTACTTTGGTCCACAGTTGGTCAGTATCTACTGCGACACCGAAGGTGCCACCATTCATTATACTACCGATGGCTCAAACCCGACGGAAAACAGTGCCATATACGACTCACCCATAACAATAAGCAATAACACCTGGCTTAAGGCGATAGCCCTTAAGGACGACTATGAGGCAAGTGCGATTGCCACAACGGTTTATACTATATCAAATATGATGACAATCGCCGAAGCACGTGCTTTGGGAAATAATGAATATGCAATGGTTCAAGGCATTGTTAATCATATCAATGGAAGATATGTGTTCATTCAAGATGCTACGGCAGGAATTGCTCTTTACCTAAACAATAACAGTATGCCTGGCAATCTTACAATAGGCGACATGGTGTTGGCCTATGGCATGAAAAGTGTCTACAATGGTTTGGTTGAGTTGATTGGCATTGACGGTAGTAGCCAGGATTTCTTTAGAATCATATCTTCTGGTAATCCGCTTCCGTTAACGGTGAAATCTATTGCTGAAATTAACGCAGATGATGAATATACAACACAATCCACTCGTATTATGATTCAAAGAGCTTTGATTGGCTCGATTAATCCAAATGGATACACTCCGTTGGATCAAAACGGAAGCACAATCAACATTTATAGGATTCCTGATTTTGTGGATGTTGTAGAAGGTGATTATGTGAACGTTATTGGTGTTATTGGTTGCTATGACATCCCTTATGTGATGGTTTCGTTTGCCACAGATGTTGTTCCGACAACGATTCAACAAATTGAGTCTTTTGTTTCTGGTACAACGATTAATTTGGTCGCTACACCCAACTTAGGGTATTCCTTTGTCAATTGGACGAAAAATGGCGAGGTGGTTTCGATGGATTCAATTTATAGTCTCACGGTTACTGAAAACGCTGACTATGTGGCTAACTTCAGTCTTGTTGATTATGAAATAACCGCATTGGCTAACCCAGAAGGCGATTGTTTGGTGAGCGGCGGCGGCGTTTTCCATTATGGTGATACTTGTACATTAACAGCTAATTCTAACGAAGCTTACTCGTTCACCAACTGGACGAAAGACGGAATAGTCGTGTCTGATAATGAGGTATATAGTTTTGTGGTGACGGAAAGCGCAAATTACGTGGCTAATTTTGTTCCGAACAACTATGTGATTTCAGTAGAGGCAAATCCTTCAAATGGCGGAGTGATAATTTTTGAGGACTATGTGGTCCTGGATAATTATGTCCGCGTTTCTAATGTCGGGCAACTAACGGATGGGAGCAAGGTGATTATTGCCGCTCGTTATGACGACAACCCACAGAACTATTTTGCCATTGGCAACACGCTGATGACAAACAACAAATTGGGCACAACGGCATTTGTTAGCAATATTTTGGGATATAACGAGATACTCCCTGAAAGCATTACGGACAATGAGGATAGTTATTATTGGACGTTGAATATCACAGATAACGGCTACACCTTTACCAATGTCAACGGCGACATGATTGGCTACTACGGCTATGGTACCAACTTTTTAATGGGGGGCGAAAATACCGTTTGGAATCTTACGACAAGTATTTCTGAAACAGGCTCAATGGTACCAGACTATTTCGGTTTCAACATTGTCAATTACAACAATAGTATGCGTGCTTTTGCGCTCAATTCAACTCATGTTTGTGGTGCCTACGCTTATACAGATGTCAATATGACCAGTCCGGGCTATAACTTCTTCCTTGACTTTTTTGTACAAGGTGATGCTAGTACACCAACAGTTACTGTTCCCATCTTCGATTTGGCTGGTGGCACTTATTATGAGACGCAGACTGTTACGCTTAGTTGTCCAGCGTTAGATGCGACTATCTATTATAGCATTGAATCGGAAAATGGTCCATGGATTGAGTATGAAGAACCTATCGTTGTAGACGAGGATATGACCATTTGGGCATACGCGGCGAAGGAAGGCTACAACGATAGTCCTATTGTCAGTGCTGAATATGTTATTCAAGCAGACAATAGTATCATTCTCAGCCAAAACTGGGAAGGCGATTGGGACGGCTGGACAGCGGTCAGCATAGAAGGCGAAGCCTCGTGGAGCATCAATCAATATGCCGGTAACCGTTATGCTTATATCAATGGTTACAATCATGGTGCCAATACAGATTGGCTCATATCTCCAGTCTTCAACATTGATGGATTTAATGATGTGGAGCTCACCTTCCGCACAGCTCGCAACTATACTGGTACTGAAATCGAAGTTTTTTTCTCAAATGATTACGATGGACAGAATCCAGCTACTGCCACTTGGATACCTTTGAGCTGTAACCTTTCAATGAGCTCGTGGACGTGGGTTGAATCGGGCGTGATAGACCTAAGTGGATTTAGCGGAACCAATTGTTACATTGGCTTCAAGTATATGTGTGATGAAAGCCAAGCTGCAGGTTGGGAGGTCGACGACATTTTATTGGTAGGTGACTTTGGACAGAATAATCGCGAAGTAGGTTACCAAACTTATCCCTATGGGTCGGTAGCTACATTGAGGGCAATAGCTAATTCGGGCTATGCATTTGTTAGATGGACAGAGGATGGAGAAGAAATTTCTACTGATTCCGTCTATAGCTTTAACGTGACAGGTAATAGGAATTTGGTGGCGAATTTCGCAACGATGTACACGGTTTCGGTTGAGGTTAGCCCCTCCAATGCAGGAACGGTTAACGGCGCAGGAACTTATCAGGCAGGCTCCACATGTCTCCTTACCGCTATTGCAAATGAGGGCTTTACATTTGTCAATTGGTCGATTAACGGCACAGTAATATCCACTAATCCTACATACGGATTCACTGTCAACAACAATAGGTCGTTGGTTGCTAATTTCTCGCCTATGATGATTACGGCATCAATCGATCCTGAAAATGCCGGTGTTGTTACTGGAACTGGAGATTATACTTTTGGAAGCATATGTACTTTGGTTGCTATAGCTAATCCTGATTTCCAATTTGAAAACTGGACATTGAATGGTAGTGTTGTATCAACAGATTCTACCTTTGAATTTGTGGTGTCAGAGTCACTCAATCTTGTAGCACATTTCCAATATATTCACACCCAATATTTTACAGATGGCTGGAATTGGTATTCCACTTTCATCGAACAGTCGGGCATCAATGGTCTCCTGATGTTGGAAAATAGCTTAGGTGGTTCGGGAATCCGCATCCAAGGCAAGAATGCCGGTACGGATTACTTTGAAAGTCAAGGTGTTGGATATTGGTACGGATCTCTCATTGCTTTGAATAATGAACAGATGTACAAGATTCGCACCAATGCTGTTTGTGATGCTTCTATGACGGGTCACATTACCTTGCCAATAAACCACCCCATCACCATCAATGAGGGTTGGAGCTGGATAGGTTTTCCCAGCTCGCAAAGCATAGATATTGCAACAGCCTTGGGCAGCTTTACACCTGAAGCCGATGATATCATCAAGGGGAGAAACGCTTCCGCTACCTTCGTCTCCTCTGGCAACTACAACCTTTGGTACGGACCACTCAACACTCTTGAACCCGGACAAGGCTACATGTACAAGTCGAACAGCAGCGAGACGAAGACTTTAGTCTACCAGACGGGACGGGGAACTGAAGAGCTGAAGCCCAATAACACACCTGAGGTCAATGTGTTCGTTCCCGCAGTTGAAAACTATGCCGATAACATGCTCATCACCGCTGTGATTGAGGTGGAGGGCGAGGAGTTGCGCTCTGAGGATTACGAGCTTGCCGCCTTTGTGGGCGACGAATGTCGCGGAAGCGTCAAGCTGATGTACGTCGAGCCATTTGACCGCTATGTTGCCTTCCTGCTAGCCTTTGGCGAAGCCACCGAGGAGATGCACTTCGTGCTGACTGACGGCAACGATGTGAGCCTGTCCGATGACCTCGTCCGCTATGAAACGGACGGCACAGTGGGCACTTTGACGGAGCCCGTCACTTTGCATTTCGGTACACTTGGAGTGGGTGAGGGCATGCAGTTGCCAGTCAATATTTATCCCAACCCGTCGAAGGGAATCTTCAACATCGAGGGCGTGAGCATACAGAAGGTTGAAGTGATCGACACTTACGGACAAGTTATCCTCTCCGAGGAAGTGAAAAACGACTGCTTGCAGATTAACCTCCGCGACAGAGCCGTTGGTGCTTATCTGCTGCGTGTCGTAACCGATAAGGGAGTTACCTCTAAGAAATTGGTCTTGGTGAGGTAATAGGATTTGACAATGTTTTACTCGTAGCCGTGTTGTGCTTTTGCTTTGCAATAGTGCACACGGCTACGGATGTTTATTGAATCATGACAAAGGGAGGTCGCAATGACGTAAACGGTGTGAAGAGCCCCTGCTGAAAAAAAAGTTTTTGAACAATTTATTGCCGAAAAGAGTACACAATAGAAGAAAATGTGTAATTTTGCACCAAAAGTCGGGTGGAAAATGTGTGTAAAAATGAAAAAAGTCGGGTGGAAAATGTGTGCAAAACAGGAAAAAGTCGGGTGGAAAATGTGTGGAAGATTCAAAAAAGTCGGGTGGAAAATGTGTAACGTGACTACAACATCGGAAGAATGGATTATCTTCTGACCCTACCCATGTATATGGCATTCTTGCTGAAAGAAGTGTAAAAATAATTCGCTGAACCTGTAATACTTATCAGGATTTTTTCTATTTTTGCCGCCCGATTTGAGCCGCACTCCAGAGTGATTGCAAAATCAGCGGTTCTTATTGGTAATCAAATGTTTAACCCCTCGGTTACGAGCCTCTGGAACGCAATCGGGTACAATAAAAATCATCATTCCTACAATGGAAGAACAAGAAAACATCATCAATGAGGCTCCCGTCGAGGCCGCTCCCGTAGCAGAAAAGCCGGTTGAGAGAAAGCCCAAAGCCCCCAAACAAAAACCCGTCCCCGCCGAAGATTTCGACTGGACATCATCCCACAAGAAGTTCGACAACTACAGCGCTGACGAGCGTCAGAAGCTGGAAGAGAAGTATGCCGGCACGATGAGCCAAGTGGCTGACCACGAGGTCATCGAAGGTACTGTCGTCGCCATCACCCCCCGTGAGGTGGTCGTCAACATCGGCTACAAGTCGGACGGCGTTATCGCTATCACCGAGTTCCGCACCAACCCCAACCTGAAGGTGGGCGACAAAGTGGAAGTCTATGTGGAGAACCAGGAAGGTCCTAACGGCCAACTCATCCTCTCGCACAAGAAGGCTCTGCTGCTCAAATCATGGGATCGCGTCAACGAAGCTTTCGAAAAGGGCGAAATCATCAACGGTTACGTCAAGAGCCGCACCAAGGGTGGTCTCATCGTCGAAGTGTTCGGCCTCGAAGCCTTCCTGCCCGGTTCACAAATCGACGTCAAGCCGATTCGCGACTACGACGTGTTTGTTGACAGCGTGATGGAATTCAAAGTCGTGAAGATCAACCAAGAGTTCAAGAACGTGGTTGTGTCTCACAAAGCCCTCATCGAGGACGAACTCGAAGCCCAGAAGGCCGAGATCATCAGCAAGCTCGAGAAGGGTCAGATCCTCGAAGGCGTGGTCAAGAACATCACCAGCTACGGTGTGTTCATCGACCTCGGCGGCGTTGACGGTCTCATCCACATTACCGACCTCAGCTGGGGCCGCATCAGCCATCCCGAAGAGGTGGTCACCTTGGACGAGAAGATCAAGGTCGTCATCCTCGACTTCGACGACAATAAGAAGCGTATCGCTCTCGGTCTCAAGCAACTCACTCCTCATCCGTGGGATGCCCTCGATGCCAACCTGCAAGTGGGCGACACCGTTAAGGGTAAGGTCGTTGTCGTTGCCGACTACGGTGCATTTGTCGAAATCGCTCCCGGCGTTGAAGGTCTCATCCACGTCTCTGAGATGTCGTGGTCGCAGCACCTCCGCAGCGCTCAGGACTTCCTGAAGGTGGGCGACGAGGTGGAGGCCAAGATTTTGACTCTCGACCGCGAGGAACGCAAGATGAGCCTCGGTATGAAGCAGCTGATGCCCGACCCGTGGGCCAGCATCGCCGACCGCTATCCTGTGGGCTCGAAGCACACCGCCACTGTACGCAACTTCACCAACTTCGGCATCTTCGTCGAGCTTGAGGAAGGCGTTGACGGCCTCATCCACATCAGCGACCTCAGCTGGAGCAAGAAGATCAAGCACCCGGCAGAGTTCACGAAGGTAGGCGAGACCATCGAAGTTGTTGTTCTTGATGTCGACCAGGAGAACCGTCGTCTCAGCCTCGGCCACAAGCAACTTGAGGAGAATCCTTGGGATGTGTTTGAGACTGTGTTTACCGTTGGTTCCATGCAGCAAGGCACCGTCATCAGCGCCACCGACAAGGGTGCTGTGGTTTCGCTGCCCTATGGCGTTGAAGGCTTCTGCCCCAGCCGCTACATGAAGAAGGAAGACGGCACTGCCGCCAAGGTGGACGACACCCTCGAATTCAAGGTCCTTGAGTTCAACAAGGAAAACAAGAAAATCATCCTTGCCCTGCCTAAAGTGGAAGTAGAGAAGGAAGCTCCCGCTAAGACAAACGAGGAGAGCGAAGCCGAAAAGGCTGCCAAGCAAACCAAGCGCACCGTGAAGCAAATCAATGACAACATTGAGCACAGCACCTTGGGTGACCTTGAGGTTCTCGCTGGCCTGAAGGAAAACCTTGAGAAGCAGGAAAAGGCTGCAGCCAAGGAAGAGCCTAAAGCAGAGTAATGTTTTCTCATAATTGTTTTTGTGACCGCCTTCCTTTGTGGAGGGCGGTCTTTTTCAATAACTAAATATGAAAATTATGGCACAGAAACTCAACAGAATCAGTTTCGCTTTGAGAGAAGATGAGACCTTTATTCCACTCATCGCCTTGCTAAAAGCCACTGGAGTGGTGGATACGGGCAGCGAGGCACAAGAAGTAGTCACAGCAGGTATGGTGCTTCGCAACGGCGAAGTGGAGACCCGCAAGCGAGCCAAAATTATTGCCGGGGAAGTGATTGTTTTCCAAAACCATGAAATTCTCGTTGAAGGGTGGGATTAATTGAATCAATCAAGATTGTAAAATATACCCACAAAAAATACTTTTCGGGCAGTTTTAACGAAAAACTTGCAGGTAATAAAATTATTACCTATTCTCGCAAAGTCTGATGGCGCAATACATCAGCGGAAAGAAGAAAGCCAGCAAAGCCCGCATGGAATTGATTCTCGAAACGATTCATGAAGTGGGGCGGGAGTTGGTGGCAGTGTAAAAATAGAAAAATCGCCCTCTGGAATATTTCTGGCGGGCGATTGTATTAGTCTCTTTTGGCAAAGAGTTTTTTCAACGCTCTATCATCCATTCTATTGTTCCATAATAAAATAATAAACACTTCTGTTTCTCTTACACAATAAAAGACCCGAGTGAGTTTGGAATGAAGCACTCTCATCGGCATGTCTTTGTATTTGTACCGAGATTCTTCGGTGCCAAGTTCTGGAAATTCGGTCAACAGGTCAATGCGGGATATGATGTCTTCATAAACCTTTAAGGCAACATCTGGTCCAAACGTTTGCATGACGTATGTGACAATGGCTGCAAATTCAGATTCCGCTGCGTTGTGCCAACGAATCTCCCTCATGCCAAAATTGCTTTAATGTGGGCTTTGACTTCATCGTTGCTAACCAATTCAGCAGTGCCATCTTCAATGCTTTGCATCCGTTCAGCAATTAGCTTTTCCACTTCTTCTTCAGTGTAGCAGCAAGGCAATTCTGTTGTTGTTTCCTTTGGCGAAACAAGTTCCATGGCAAAACGCCTTACTTTTCGGGTAAGTTCTTCAGGAGAAAAAGTGCCGTATGAAGGCAAATTGATATTGATGGATACTCCGTGCATGTTGATTTTCTTTTTCTGTCTGCAAAAATAACAATAATACTGATAATGGAGCATGAATAAAGAAAAAAAGTTGGACAGAAGAAAGCCAGCAAAGCCCGCATGGAATTGATTCTCGAAACGATTCATGAAGTGGGGCGGGAGTTGGTGGCAGTGTAACCAAAAGGCGCTATGTCAATGTGTTGTTTTTGCTACATAATTTGTGCGTTTTGTTGACTGTAAAGATATAAAATTTTGGGTTTGTGGTAGGGAATTTTTGCCTTCATTGTCAGAAAAACGGATAAAAACATGTATATTTGCTGCCGATTTTTATTCAAAATAAGAGTTATTACTACGGATTTTTAATCAAAAAACAACTAAAATACTGATATTATGTATAATAGGGTTTTGTCATTGTCGGAGTCAGAAACCAATAGCCTTTTCCTGTTCGGGGCAAGACAGACCGGAAAGACAAGCTTGCTTCGGGAGCGTTTTCCAGATTGTATCTATTATGATTTGCTTGAGTTCGATATTATGATGCGGTTTCGGCAACGGCCATCCTTGTTGCGCGACTTGCTTATGGAAGTGCCCAATGGAAGTTTGGTGGTCATTGACGAAATCCAACAAGTGCCCGAACTGCTCAATGAAATTCATCTGCTCATTTCACGAAAACAGATAAGGTTTATCCTGTGTGGATCGAGTGCAAGAAAACTGCGGCGTAATTCGGTCAACACCTTGGGCGGGCGTGCCTTGCCGACCTATCTGTATCCTTTGGTGAGTGCCGAAATCCCTGATTTCAACCTAATTAGGGCGGTGAACAACGGCATGATGCCAGCCATATATCCTCTTGAAAACCCTCGTCGACAGGTTCAAGCTTACGTTGATGTCTATCTGAAAGAGGAAATCATGGCTGAGGCTTTGGTACGAAATCTGATGGGATTCAGCAATTTCCTTAGAGCGGCGGCCATGACCAACGGCGAAATAGTGAACTATCAGAACATTGCACAAGATTGTGGAGTGGGCGCAAAAACAGTGAAGGAGTACTTTTCCATTCTCACTGACACGTTAATCGGTTACATGATTCCCGCTTATACGCGGACGAACAAGCGCAGTGTCGTTCAGGCACCTCGTTTCTATTTCTTTGATGTTTCCATTCCTAATTTCATGCTGAACCGCAGCGAGCTTCTTCCTGGTTCGCCAGAGTTTGGCCATGCTTTTGAACATTTCTTCATACAAGAGTTGGTGGCCTACTTGGGATACAACAACAGTGTTGAGCCGCTTTCCTATTGGAGGACATATACAGGTTTGGAAGTTGATGCTGTAATAGGTGAGGCAAGAGTAGCCATTGAGTTCAAGTCTGTGACAGAAGTCAGGGTATCACATTTGAAGAACCTCAAGCGATTTGCGGAAGATTTTCCTAATGCACGGCTAATCATTGTCACTTTAGATAAACTCAGTCGCAAGATGGGCAACGTGGAAAGCTATTATGTATATGATTTTCTAAAGTTGCTTTGGGAAGGGAAGATTATCTGATTCAAACTTAACTAAATGAAAAAATCGCAACCCGAAGGCTGCGATTTTTTCATTCTGCGCTTTCTGCCTGAACCAAATTATTCAGCAGAGAACTTGCAAACCAAATTCCTGTCGCCGTAGGCATCGTCGATGCGGGTGACGTGCGGGAAGTACTTGTCCTGGACGTCACTCTTCATCGGGAAGCCAGCCTCTTCGCGGGTGAACGGGAAGTTCCACTCGTTGGCCATCAGCATCTCAGCGGTGTAAGGAGCGTGGCTGATGATGTTGTTACCCTTCTCAGCTTTGCCATCCTCGATATCCTTAATCTCCTTGCGGATTTGAATCATGGCATCAACGAAGCGGTCAAGTTCAGCGATAGGCTCACTCTCAGTGGGCTCCACCATCAGGGTCTCATGCACGGGGAAGGCTACGGTAGGAGCGTGGAAACCGAAGTCCATCAGACGCTTGGCGATGTCGATAGCAGCCACACCAACGGTCTTATTGATGCCGTTGATGTCGAGAATCATCTCGTGGGCCACATGTCCGTGGTTGCCGGTATACAGGATCGGGTAGTAGTCCTTCAGTCTTTCCTTCAGGTAGTTGGCATTCATGATGGCACCCATAGTGGCTTTCTTCAGGCCTTCACCGCCCAGCATCTTGATGTAGCAGTAGGTGATGGTGAGGATCTGAGCGCTACCGAACGGAGCGGCTGAAACGGCGCCTTCCTGCTTGTCGCCACCGCAGTGGAACAGGATGTGTGAGGGCAGGTAGGGCTTTAGGTGCTCGGCCACGCCGATGGGACCCACGCCGGGACCGCCACCGCCGTGCGGGATGGCAAAGGTCTTGTGCAGGTTGAGGTGGCAGACGTCGGCACCGATGTAACCGGGGCTGGTCAGACCGACCTGGGCGTTCATGTTGGCGCCGTCCATGTAGACTTGGCCGCCGTTGTCGTGGACGATCTTCACGAGGGTGCGGATGCCGTCCTCATAGATGCCGTGGGTCGAAGGATAGGTGACCATGAAGGCAGCCAGGTTGTCCTTGTATTGCTCGGCCTTGGCCTTGGCATCTTCGAGGTCGATGTTGCCGTTTTCGTCGCATTTCACCACCACCACTTGCATGCC
>CAMYYB010000012.1 GCA_947303335.1 uncultured Bacteroidales bacterium
CCTTCTACACGGGCATCGACAAGGTGCGTTTCAAGAACAGCGTCAAGCCGGGCGATACCGTAGAGGTGGAAGCCTCGCTGACCTACCACATGCGCAACATCTACATCTGCTCAGCCATGCTGAGCGTCGGTGGCAAAATGTGCGTTAAGGGTGAACTCTCCTTTGCCCTGCTTCCCGACACCAGAAACAAATAACTATCACTATGGCAACAATTCAAGACAAGGCAAGGGCTCTGATTTCCTCCAAGATGAAAATTGATGAAAGCGAGATTACGGAGGACAAGCACCTTTTCAACGACTTGGGCGCAGATTCTCTTGATTTCGTGGAACTTTCCATGACTCTGGAGAACGAATTCAATGTGAAGTTCAACGAAGAAGAAACGTCCAAGACCAAAACCGTCGGCGATTTGTATAAACTGATTGAAAAACACACGAAGAAATAATCTTGAAATTTGAAATACTATGGGACTGTTAGAAAATAAAGTGGCTCTGATTACAGGAGCCGGACGTGGCATCGGCAAAGCCATCGCCATGCGTTTTGCCCAGGAAGGCTGCAAGATTGCCTTCACCGATATCGCCTTGAACGATGTCGTTTTGGAAACTGAAAAGAAACTGAAAGCTATGGGCGTTGAAGTCAAAGCCTATGCCTCCAACGCCGCCAACTTCGAGGAAACACATAAGGTGGTTGACGAAATCGTCAAGGACTTTGGCCGTATCGACATCCTCGTCAACAATGCGGGCATCACCAAAGACACCGCCTTGAAGCGCATGACCGAGGAACAATGGGATGCCGTTATCAACGTGAACCTCAAGTCGGTGTTCAACTTCACCAAGGCTGTGCAACCCATCATGTGGAAGCAAGCTGGTGGTAGCGTCATCAACATGAGCTCGGTGGTGGGCGTTTCGGGTAATGCGAACCAATGCAACTACTCCGCCTCAAAGGCTGGTATCATCGGTTTCACCAAAAGTGCTGCCAAGGAGATGGGCGTGCGCAACATCCGCCACAATGCCATTGCTCCAGGTTTCATCATCACCGCGATGACCGATGCCCTTCCCGAGGACGTCCGCAAGGCATGGGAAAGCCTGATTCCCTTGCGTCGCGGTGGCACCCCTGAGGATGTAGCCAACGTGGCCCTTTTCCTCGCCTCCGACCTCAGTTCGTATGTCACAGGCCAGGTCATCCATTGCTGTGGTGGCATGAATTGTTAAGATATTTATTTTGAAAACGATAGCAGATGAGAAAGCCTCGCCAAACGGTGGGGCTTTTTTGGCTTATAATCTGCTCAATTTGGGTAAAAAAACAGCAAATTGAGCAGATTATAAGTTGAGGTTTGCTTCCGTTATCCGTTTCTCAATATGCGCAAAGATTTTCTTGTAAGAGGAAACGAGAAGACTTTTGGTAACTTGGGAATTGTGTGTGAGAAGGCTCCGAATGTCTTGAATCGGAAACAGTGCAACGCAACATATTAGAGTTCTTCCGTTTTTCCAATTTTTGGAAGAGAGAGAGGTACTATTTTGTTATTTGGTAACGATTTTTCTCATTTCGATTGCTTTTTCTTTGGCAAGTTTTGAATTTTCTTTAAACGATTTGCTTCCGTCAATAATCATAATCACATAAGCGTTTTTCCTTGATTCTGCTTGGGATTGGTATTCCGAATTTGTCACAAAATAACCATAATCCATGTATTCCTGTTTTATCGTACTAATGTCAGTGTTGATTTTAAATGGTTTGCCGTTCAATTTAAGGTTGTCTATCATAAAAACAGACAGAATACTCCCTTGTTCACTCTGGTTTTTTGACTTAACCATACCTCCTGATGGTATCGATTCCGAAATAAGGCCTTCACTAAATGAAATATCCTTGAATACATACCTGAATGATTGTTTTGCGAATGTGCCTTCTATACTAGCTTTGTTACCATCCAAATCTTCCATTGTCATTCGAATGCGTTTATTTAAATAACCTTTCGGTACCAGAAACTCAAAACCTTGGATAGAAAACTGTTCTTCGAATTCTTTCACGAGTTTATCAAGATTATTGCCGTAAATCGGCGCTGGTTTCTCTACACCTTTTGAAGATCCTCTGTAACCTTCCATCATGTTCATCACATACTTGTTAAATGTAGCGTCATCCATATTATTGTTTCTTCTCATTTCTTCCAAATCACCTGCTGTAAACAAAATAGGATAGATTTGGAAATAGTCTTGTTTCTTTTTCCATCCCATTACTTTGGTTTTCTTTTTATTCAACTTGGAGATATAGCTTTCAATATCTTTATACCGCCCTTGATGGCTGTTTCGGGCAGCTACAGTTGATCCATTGTCCAATCCGTCAGTAAGCAAAACAATATAGTATTTTGTTTCAGGATCTTTATGCATAACCTTTTTTCTTACATATTTTATTCTGTCTAACGCCATATCTAACGCATAATAGCCTACAGTGTTTTGACCATCAGGAATATGTCGGATATAATTATCCATATCACTTCTTCCTATTGGAGTAAGAAGGTCGTATGGCGCAGATTGAGTTTTCCAATTCTTGAAAAATCCAGGCTCATAAGTGAAACTTGTTTGAACATCATCACTAAAGCCTATGACATCGCCCATAAGGCGATTTTCACGTACGGTGGCGCATGAGTTAAAGGCTATCACTATCATGAATAAAAGAACAACCTTTGTAAATACTTGCTTTCTTAATGTCTTTGTCATATCGTTTTGTTTAAGTAATTAGTTATCGGCAGCAAAATTAAATACAATCCATTCCATATCAGCATTTTCCACCTAACTCTTTTTACCATAAAAACTGAAAGATTTTCCCCAAAAACCATAACTATTATTTCGTTTTCTCCGCCTCCAAATACGCCGAACAATCCTTGAAAAAATCATAATCCAAGGCCTTACAAATCTCGAAAAGCAACGGCATGGAAATCCATTGCGAGCGATAGGCTTTGTAGATGTTTTCGGGAGTGCAATGCACTTGTTTGGCTAACCAAGTGGCCGTGCGGCCTTGTCGGGCAAGTTCGGCCTTGAGGAGTTGGCCTAAATGGAATTCGGGATTTTCTTGTGACGGTTTCGTTTTCATGGTGCTGTGCGATTAGGGGAGGTGTTCCGCCCTTGCCAACAAGCCATAAAGAAAGGCGCTCACCTTTCGTTTCATTGCTTATTAACTTAGTAGGCATCGCCAAACGCCATGAACACTAATAAGCACGAAAAAGTTTGCGCCTAAAAAACGCAAACTTTCCGCTTACTTATTCTCGTGTTCGTTAAAATTTGGCGATTTTACTAAGTGAGAACAAGAGCGTAAAGCTCAGGGATTATGTTATGTAAGGATGGTTTGTTTTGTCTTTTGCTTTTAATTTATTGGGTTAGAGTTGGTTATTCAATTATTTGTTTTGCCCATTCAGGCAGTTGTTCCACATACCTTTTTATAATAACGCCATCAGAGAGGCGCAGAAGCAAAGAAGCGTCGGCGCGGTCAACGGAATTATCATATAGATAGGTGCGGTCAATTTTATCGGAAAGGAACTTACAATTCACGATTGACTTCTGGTAACGTGAAATAACCTTTGTGATAGGTACATCATGGCCACCTTCCATCACTCGCTTTGCAATCCTTGATGCATTGATAATAGGTGATTGGGTGCAGACGAAAAACAATCTGATAAAGAAACCTGCCTCTTTAGCTCTCAAAATGTAATCTACTTTGTCGGTTGCTGATAGCACAGTTTCAAAAATCAAACTATGTTTTTCTTTCAAACATTGTTCTCTCCAATCTTCGCAATACTTCACGGCTTTCATAATGGCTTCCTTTGAGTTCCAATCACCAAACCGCTCTTGAGCAACTATGTCAGGATTGATATAAACCGAGTCTTCCATCCATTCGTGATGAAGGATTTTCCCAGTAATTGAGGTCTTTCCGCTGCCGTTCGGACCCGCAATTACTATCAAAACCGGTTTTCTTTTGTGAGAAGTCATACTCTTTTCCCGTACTGCTTTTGGTATAACTCGTTGATTTCGTCGAAATAGCGTTCAAGCGCCTCGTCATATTTTTGATTGGCTTCCTCCGCCACTTCCCGCATGATATACGCTAGCATCTCATCCGTCGGTTCCTCCAACGAAGTCAAGCGGTAGGTGTTGATCTCTTTCTCTGACATGGCTTTTTGTTGTTATTGCACCTGCAAAAGTACGTTTTTTTCGTATTCCAAGCCTGTTTTCGTCAACATTTCAACAAAACCAATATTAGATTTCACGAAATTCTTCTGGAAACAGAGTTCTTACTTCTTATTAAACGTCTCCAACACTTTCGCCGAATAGGTCTTTGAAACAGGGATGGAATCCAATCCCTCGCGCTCGAAGTCGATGATGAAACCATCGGATTCGTTGTGAAGCACACTTACCTTTTTGATATTGACGATGTAGGAACGGTGGCAGCGCATCAAGCTACTGGAATCCACGCAGTTGTCGGCAATGGTCTGCATCTTGCAGCGCAGCATATAGCTGGCAATGTTGCCGCTGCGTTGATAAAACACGTTGATGTAGTTGTCCTCCGCCTTGATGTAATAGAGGTTGTCGAGCTTGACGGACAGTTTCAGATTGCCGTTGTTGTCCATCAGATTGATGATTTCTGTGTGTTGGGGCATTACTTCGTCGTCCGATTCCACCGTGTCGCTCTTGGTGAGCATCAGGCGTTGTTGCGTGTCTTTCAGCAAGATAGACAGAATGGTAACGGTATAAGGAACAGCCAAAGCGACAAAGGTAATCAGTACGCTTTTCGCATAGAGATAGCCAAAACTATGGTCGGTGGACCGGATTTCGAAATAGGAAATCAGGGTGTGGCATACCGCAATAACCATGATTTCGAGGAAAAGCCAAAGAAGATAGAGCCAGAAGGGGAAATGTCGGCTTTTTCGGACGACCCAATTCATCATCATTCTGCTGAGAACCAAAAACATAGTACCAGCACCGACGAAAGCGGCGGTGATGAAGAAATAATGGCCACGTCCTACCTGAAACCAAGCCGTTTCCGAAAAGGGGACATATGCGGTCAGAAAGACCAAAGCGAACAATGTCGAGATAATCACATTAAGCACTTGACCGACAGGTTCTGTCAGACATTCAGGAGTTTGTGTTATCAGTCGTTTTGGAAATTTCATAGCTTTGCTCACAAAAGTGCGGCAAAGATACGAAAACTTGTCAAATTGCCAAATCGTTCATGGTCTCCCAAACCAACGAGCCTTCAAAGCCTTTCTGTATGGCGTAGGCAGCCAATTTGCGCTTCCGTTCATAATCGTTTTTAGCCTTCACGGTTTTGGACTTGGTTTTCAGGATGTTTATTAGGCGTTGACGATAGACTTCTTCATCGGTCTCCTGTAAAGCTTCGTCAATCAGGTCTTTGTCTATCCCTTTCTGCATGAGATGAAACCGTATCTTATTCACTCCCCAGCCACTTTGGTTGACCTTACCCCTTACGAAGCTCTTGGCAAACCGTTCATCGTTGACGAAACGGTTATCCAACAGAAAATCAAGGATTTTATCGCGGTCTTCCTGCGGAATATCGTAAGTCTTCAACTTCTCCCTCACATCCTTAACACAACGCTCCTGATAGGCGCAATACTTGGCTATCTTGTCCAAGACTTGGTCTAGACTGAGGGGTTTGACAGGTTTCTGAGGCATCAACAATCGATTTTTAGGTCGCCTTCCTTAATCCAACCGATTTTGCGGAAGACAAGGCCAAAGAGCCAAGCCAGCACGGCAGGAAGGACAAAGCAGACGAGCAACATACCCAGCCACATATTCAGGCCGCCTTCAGGCATAGCCGTATAGATACCGATAGGGCCAACCAGACCGCAAGTACCCATACCCGAGCCAATAGGGATATTCTCCAAATGGAAGACGCAAGTGGAAATGGGACCAGTAATAGCGGCTGTCAACAGCACAGGAATCCATATACGGGGATTCTTCACGATGTTGCCCATTTGAAGCATGGAAGTACCAAGGCCTTGCGCCACCAGTCCACCCCAACGGTTTTCATGGAAACTCAAGATGGCGAAACCAATCATTTGGGCACAGCAACCCGCTGTGGCCGCACCACCTGCCAATCCACCCAAACCGATAGCAAGACAGATGGCTGCCGAGCTAATAGGCAAAGTAAGCACCATTCCAATCACAACCGAGACCACTATTCCCATTAGGAAAGGCTGCATCTGCGTAGCATGCTCGATGAAGGCACCCAATGCTGTCATCACCTTCTGGATGGGAGCACCAACAGCGTATGCCACGAGCACACCGCTGATAATCACCACAGCAGGAGTGACCAATATATCGACTTGGGTCTCCTTGGAAACCATCTTGCCCAACTCAATCGCCACGATGACAGCGGCGTAAGCTCCCATCGGGCCTCCAAGCTCATTGCCGGCAATACCCACAGCAATAGCGCTGAACAATACCAAACCCTCACAGCCCAACTTGTAGGCGATGGCAACAGCAATAGCGGCTCCCGTTGCGGCTTTGGCATATTTCGCAATGGTGACGAAAGCCTCAATACCTGTCTTGTCGCCCAAGGTCTGGAAGATGGTGCCGATAAGCAGCGAAGCGAACAAGCCCAAGGCCATTGCGCCAAGGGCATCGACAAAATAGGCTCTCCCGGTGAGGTCAACCTTCTTCCGTTGGAGGAATGATTTGAATTTGGACATGTTTATAACGCGGAGCCTTCGACAGGCTCAGGCACCCTTAACTTCTATAACATTGAAAGTCCCTGAGCTTGTCGAAGGGCTGTTCATTATTAAAACTCAATACCTTGAATACCGTTCTCACGCATTAAGTCAGCCAGTTTGGTATCGCTTTCATCAACAGCGGCGAGGCAGTTGGTGATGATGCGCACCTGCTTGGCAGGATAGAAAGCAATGAGGTCTTTAGTGGTCTCATAGACACAGTAGTCGGTGGCAATACCGCAGATGTCGATGCCCTCGAAGTGTTCAAACTCTTCGATGGTGCGGCGCAGTTTCTCTCCGCTTTGCTCGTTCTGGAAGATGCTGAATTCCTCCTTGTCGGCTAAATTGCCCTTTTGCATGAAGTGGACTTGGATATTGCTGCCGTTACCCATCAAGCCGTCAAGCGATTTCAACAGGCTGGGATAGACATTCATACCCTCGGTAGCTTGCACACAATGAGGCGGAAACACGCCACCTTGTTCCACAAACGAACAGTGGTTCTTCGGGTGTGCATCTTGTGTGACGATAATCCAGCCATAGTTCTTCCAAGCACCTTCATCCAGCTTTTTTGCCAAATAATCCATAGCTTGGGGACCTTTGGCGGTAGCAAGGCTACCCGTGGTAAAATCGACTTGCGGGTCGACAATAATCAGCAGACGGTTAGGGAGTTGGGGCTGTTCAGCCTTGACCTCCTTCTTTTCAGCGTCCTGCTGTTGATTCTCTTTTTTTTCTCCTTTTTCTTCATTGCTGCCGCAACCAGTCATGACCAGAGCGACAAAGAGCATGATAGCTCCGATGAAATTTCTTTTCATGGTGTTGTGTTGTTTAAATTTGCGGCAAAAATAGTGATTTATGTTGAATTGTTTAATTGTTGATGGTTTAATTGTTGTCAATTCCTTATCCCATACAATTTCTTAATCCAATCCGAATGTCCAATTCTCCGTAACGCATTCTTCACCCATTCGCGGTTCTCGGGCTTGTACCAGAAGAAGAAACGCTGCTGAGCCAGTTTCTCTTCCTTGGTTTTGGCACAAAAGACAGGCTCCAGAGTGTAAGGATTATAGCCTGAATAATAGATTTCAGTAGCCAAAGTCATCGGAGTGGGCGTAAAGTCCTGCACCTGCTCCAGATGATAGCCCAGCTCCTTGGTTTTCACCGCCAAATCAGCCATATCTTCCAAATAACAATCCGGATGGGAAGAGATGAAATAGGGAATCAATTGCTGGTTGAGGTGCTCTTTTTCGTTGATTTGGTCGAATATCCTCTTCAATTTCACGAACATATCAAACTTGGGCTTGCGCATGAGTTTGAGAACAGCATCCGAAGTGTGCTCAGGAGCGACTTTCAACCTGCCGCTCACGTGCCTTGTGACCAGTTGCCTGAAGTATTCATCATAACCCATCGCCTTGTTTTCCTCGGGGGTGCAGTCGTGAAGGAAAAGGTCGTAGCGGATACCCGACCCTACCGTGGCCTTCTTCACCTTGGGGTGTTTGTCCACCTCTTTATATATCTCGATAAGGGGATGGTGGTCCGTATTGAGGTTCTTGCAGACGCTGGGTTGCAGGCAAGTGGGGCGGGCGCATTTCTCGCAGAGGCTTTCGTCCTTGCCTTTCATGCGATACATATTGGCTGAGGGGCCACCCAAGTCGCTGATATAGCCCTTGAAATCTTCCATCTGAGTCACTTTCTCCACCTCCCGCATAATGGACTCCTTGCTGCGCGAGGCTACAAACTTGCCCTGATGGGCGGAGATTGTGCAGAAGGCACAGCCTCCGAAGCAGCCTCGATGCATGTTGATGGAGTGCTTGATCATCTCATAAGCGGGAATGGCACCTCGCTTGGCATATTTGGGATGAGGCAGACGGGTGTAGGGCAAATCGAAGGAAGCATCAATTTGTTCGGTAGTGAAAGTGGGCAAAGGCGGATTGATGATGACCCGTTGCTTGCCAACGTCTTGTATCAGCCGGGCAGCATGTTTCTTATTGGATTCCTCTTCGACGTGCTTGAAGTTGGAAGCGTATTTCTTCTTGTCTTTCAGGCAGACCTCGTGCGAAACCAGCTCTATAGTCTCGCCTTCAAAAGCAGGAAGCGGCTGGCTCTTGTCTTGCAAAAAGAAGGTCTGCTTGATGTTCGTCAACTCACTGACTTTCTTTCCGTTTTGAATGGCTTTAGCGATTTCCACCATCGTGTATTCGCCCATGCCATACACTCCAATATCCGCTTTTGAGTCCACCAAAATGCTGGGCTTCAGACAATCGTCCCAATAGTCGTATTGCGTCACCCTACGCAGTGAGGCTTCAATGCCGCCAATCACCACAGGGACATCGGGGTAGAGTTTTTTCAGGATGTTGCTATAGACCACGCTCGCTCGGTCGGGACGATAGCCAGCCTCGCCACCAGGGGTATAGGCATCGTTGCTGCGTAACCTTTTATTGGCGGTATAGTGATTCACCATCGAGTCCATGCAGCCTGCAGAGACCCCGAAATAAATTCTTGGTTTGCCGAATTTCTTAAAGTCCCTCAAATCGTCCCTCCAGTTAGGCTGAGGGATAAGCGCCACGCGGAAGCCTGCATGTTCCAACATCCTGCCGATGACGGCAGCCCCAAAGGCCGGATGGTCGACATAGGCATCGCCCGTGACGAACACGATGTCCACCTCGTCCCAACCTCGCAGGTCGGTCTCTTTCTTCGTTATCGGTAGCCAGTCTAAGAGGGTCATTTCGTTGTAAAATTTGCGCAAAAGTAAGGAATTTGGTATCGCTTCGCGAGAAATCATTCAAAAATTGATTCATGTGATAGATTCCCGCAAGATTTGTTTCTTTTTTCCTTGCGCAATCCAAAATTTCTGTATTTTTGCCTCGCTGTTTCGTCCGAAAAGACCAGACGGCAGACATATTGAAAAGAAAGGCGTTGTTCTAACGCTTTATCTGCGGTGCATAAGAATCTCGCAAATTCGAACACTATCCGCAAGGTAAGGCAATAGCCAACGCCCATTGTGATAGTCTATACATTCCTCATTGTATATACTAACAGCGTGGGCTTCGGCATTGCTTATCCTCGGATGGTAGGCAATGCGAGAGCCTTTATGCACGGGATGAGCAATAGTTCAGATACCCGCGCTTCTTTTTTCGGTGTGTTTTGAAGGTGACAAGCAAAATGGAGTTGGCGTTTTGGGTGTCAACGCCGCTGAAAAAAGAAAGGACTATTTTCATGAAAAGAGTTTTTATGCCAATCGTAAGGGTCGTTCAATGGTTTGGTAAACTATTGCGAGCGTTTTGGAAAGGGAAAAGCCCCAATGATGCGGAACTATCCAGCGAAAGAGTACAAAACGGTCAGGTTGGTTTAAGTGTGATTGCAATTGTAGTAGCCATCGTTGGCATCCATTTGTCCGTAAGGCCTTCCGATATTCAACGGATGGAAGAAACCATGCAACTTTCCTTTGAGAAAATGGAAAAATCAGATTATCTTGCAGGCCCAATTGCAGATTCGTCCAATGTAAATATTATATTAAGAGGAAAGGCAAAACTAGTTTCATCTATGCTGCGAGAGGAATTCGATTGTTTTAATCAGTTGGATTTTTCCGCGTTTAATGACAGTCAAATAGTGCCCTATAGCATACAATTGATTGCTGGATATAGTAATACACATACTTTGATGACATCTTTTGAAAAAGAGGCAGCTGCTTTTCTATTTAAAGATTCGGAAATTGACCACACCTATTCCATTTATTTCGTACATTTTAGTCAATTGGTACAAGAAAGAGTAGAGTTATCTCAAGAATTAGATAAAGAGCGGACACAAATACAAGAAAAGCTAAAAGACATTGCCCAAAGTCAAAAGGTGGACAAAAAGAAAGTTGGGAAAATCTGCAAACAATGCGTCAATAGTAAAACAGCAATGAAATACAATCAAATATGTTTTGAAGAAATCAATGTGTTGTATGATTGTCTTGTTTCCATGCAGCTCTATGAAACTTATGGCAAACAAACAATGGGAAACGATTTGTTGAAAACATTATTGGAAGAACTAAAACATCAACAAAATAGTAACAATTAAATAATTAAAACAATGAAAAGTATCAAGTATTTGGTCGTGCTGGTTTGCATGACATTAGGATTGGCCAATGTGGCCAAGGCACAGATTTATAGTAATGAGATTCTCTTTTATCAAAGAACAGATAAAGATGATATTGTAATTGTAAAATTTGACGGTGGTAATAAAAGAGTGTTTATAGCAGAATTAGGAAAACAAAAGGTTCAGAAAGTGCTAAAAGAATCTATAAATCGTTTTGAAGACGATGAAGTTTGGGAACCTAAATATCATCTTCGAACTGGTGGTTGGGTTCCCAGGTTAAGGAACTATGATTATGAATTATCCAATTCTTCAAAAGAAGTTTATAAAGGTATTACTGACACTGAAATACACAGATTATATGGCTTTAATGATCCTTCTGATGTTGGTAGAAGATACGCCTTCTCAAAAGACCTGTCTTCGCTTGTCTTTTTTCATTTAGATATAATGAAACCAGTATATTATATACGAGTCAACAAAGAAGATCTTTTACCCCAAGCATTAAATCCTCATGAAATCGATTTTCTCAATGAATAGATTGTCCATCATGGTGATGCTTGCCATACTTTGTATCACCAATGCTTCAGCACAGGATGTTCGTTATTACAAACTTACGCGCAAGATGGAGAATGGAAAGTCTTCCACCAATGTTTCTGGTGGACAATACATTACTTTCATTGCGGATATCTGCTATGAATCGAACAAAAAAGGCATCGGAGTGGGTCATGGCAACATGACACGCAACAAGAGCTACAGTACCTCGGAATACACAACCTATTTCGGCTCAAGCTATTGGGGCGAGGATGTTGCTGTCTTCAAGTTCAATGCAGACAAGAGCGTGTTGAATGTGGTTATCGACAAGGACAATTACTACATCTACAAATGCGCCACAGCACCTGCGGGGCAAGAGACCTGCTCACTTATCCGCAAGAAGACACCAACGGAACTAGGTGGTGGTGGCGGCGAAATAGTGATGCCGCCAACGCCCATCGTTGTAGACCCGAATAATCCAACGCCTACCCCTACTCCGACACCCACTCCTACACCAACACCTACGCCTGGCCCCAAAATGAAAGATTGCCCTACTTGTCACGGCTCGGGTAGATGCAATAATTGTAATGGACATAAGGTCCGTCTTGTATTGGGGCAATATGTGGACTGCACCAATTGCAACAGAACAGGTAATTGTCCTTATTGTCACGGTTCTGGTAAAGTGATAACGCATTAAGGTATTATTATAATGGCATTCAGGAACGGCGGGAACTCAAAATTCCGCCGTTTTAATTAAAAACACCACCCGAAAATCAATCTGAGTTTTTTCCAAAATCGATAAAAAAATCATAATTTTGGAAAAAACTCATTGCGGTTTCAGAATAATTTATTTCCTTTGCATCCTGTTAGAAAATAGAATGTTATGGAAAAATTGATAGGTCGTGAACAGGAAATAAAATTGCTGAAGGAATATACCAGTTCTGAGCGTCCTGAATTTGTTGCCATTTATGGCCGCAGAAGAGTCGGCAAGACATATCTTGTCAACCAAATGTTCAACGGAAAGATGGCCTTTGCTATGACGGGCGTACTCAACGGCACCAAGGAGGAGCAGATGGAGGCTTTCATTGACGCCATGCAGGAATATAGCGGCAAATTGCCCGAAAAGCCCAAAACTTGGATGGAGGCTTTCAGGATTCTGAAACTTTACTTGAAGAAGAAAGTCACGCTGAGACGCCGCTGCATTGTGTTCCTCGATGAACTGCCTTCGATGGACACGCAACGGTCGGGGTTTGTGCGGGCATTGGGCTATTTTTGGAACAGTTGGGCTTCGCTGCAAGACAACCTGACGCTGATTGTGTGCGGCAGCGCCACCTCATGGATGATACGCAACATCGTCAACGACAAAGGCGGCCTCCACGACCGCATCACACACGAATTGCATTTACGTCCGTTTACGCTGAGAGAGACGGAGCAATATCTCAAGAGCCGGCAATTCAAGTGGGACCGTTTGACCGTCATGCAGGCATATATGGCCTTGGGAGGGGTGCCCTATTATTTGAGCCTGCTTCATCGTGGCGAGAGTTTTGCCGCCAACATCGACCGTCTGTTTTTCGGTGACGAAGAAGAACTTCGCAGGGAATACAAACGGCTGTATTCCACTTTGTTCAAGTCGCCAGAGTCCTATATGGCCATCGTCAATGCTCTGGCAAAAGTCAAGGCTGGGATGTCGCGTGACGAATTGAGGAAGGCTTTGGGCCAGGATTCAAGCGGCTCGCTCAGCGGAAAACTTGAAGACTTGGTCAATTGCGACATCCTTCGCAAGTATCCCATCCACAACAAAACCACGAAAAAGAATTCCGCCATCTACCAACTTGTTGATTTTTACTCACTTTTCTACCTTACCTTTGTGTCGCGTGCCGAGGCTGAGACCGACTATTGGAGCAACCATATCGGCACTTCCGAGGTCAACGCATGGTTGGGTTTGAGTTTTGAGCGGGTGTGCCTGACCCACGTGCAACAAATCAAGCAGGCACTCCACATTGATAGGATTTCGACTCAATTTTATTCATGGCGAAGTCATGAAAGTGCGCCAAAAGCACAAATCGACATGGTTCTTGATCGTGCTGACGGCATCATCAATCTATTTGAAATCAAATACAGCGAAGCGGATTTTCGCCTTGATAACGATGAGGCCAAAAAACTGCAAAACAGGATAGCGGCCTTCCGCAACGAAACAAAAACAAAGAAAGCATTATGGCTCTCATTGCTAACTACTTACGGAATTAACGAAGGTCGTTATTCCTCAACTTTTGTTGCGGTTTTAACGATGGATGATTTGTTCCAATAATTGTTTTTCGTAATCTGAGTTTTTTCCAAAGTTGATAAAAAATCACAATTTTGGAAAAAACTCAACCGAGGATTCTGCGCCCTTTTCCACCGAGTTTTACCGTTCAAAAACTCTCAATATTCCCAATTTCGTCTTCTCCATTTTCCCTCCGTAGGGATGCTCCCTCAGCGGTAGATTGCATCTTGTCCGGCCTTTGAGGACGGTTTGCGGATGGGTGAACTCTCTGAAGCCCCATTCGCCGTGATAGGCTCCCATGCCGGAATGGCCTGTGCCGTTGAAAGGAACGCCTTTTACCATCATGTGGACACAAACCTCGTTGATGCAGCCTCCACCGTATTGCTGGGTCTGCATTACGCGGTTGGCCCACTTCATGTCCTTGGTGAACAGATACATCGCCAAAGGATGCTCACGCTCGGCAATAATGTCCATCAGCGCATCAACTTCGGCATCCTTGAAGGGGACTATGGGCAACAGAGGGCAGAAAAGCTCATGCTGCACGATATGTTCGTTGATGTCCACGGGATAAATCATCGTGGGGGCAAAGCGGCGCGAGGCCCGATCCCCTACCCCACCAAACACGATGCGGTCGCGATACTCTTCAGCAAGTTTGGCGCATTTGTCGTAAGCCCCGTCCGTGATGAGTTTGGGATATTCTGGATTGCTCACGGGGTGTTCGCCAATCTGTTTGATGAATGCCTTTTTGAGTTCCTCCAAGAAAGGTTTAGCAATCTCTTCCGCTACAGCTATCTGGTTGATATTGATGCAGATTTGTCCTGCATTGCAGAGTTTGAAGAAGGCAATCTTACGAGCGGCATCTTTCAGGTCGGCATCCTTGCGGACAACACACCAGTTGCCCGTCTCGCCACCCAATTCGAGAGCTACGGGCGTGAGGTTTTTGGCCGCTTCAGCCAATACGTGTTTGCCCACAGAAGGAGAACCCGTGTAGAATATCTTGTCAAACCGCTGTGCGAGGCACATATCCGCCACCTCATGACCACCATCAATCAAAGCGACATACTCAGGCGGAAAGACCTCAGCGAAGAACTTCTTGAGAAAGGCGGTGCTGGCTGCCGACTTCGAGCTGGCCTTGATGACAGCCGTATTGCCGCCACACATCGCCGCCGCCACCACTCCAATGGTGAGCAGTATGGGGAAGTTGAACGGGCTAATCACTAACGAAACGCCGTAGGGCATCTTATAGACTTTGGTGACCATACTGGGGAAACACATGAAGCCGCTGAAATGTCTCTCGGGTCGCGACCAACGTCGCAAGCCTCTTATCATCTCGTTGATTTCTACAATGATGGGGCCGACATCACAGAGATAAGCTTCCACTCGACTACGCCCCAAGTCTTCGGTAAGTGCATCTTCCATCTCGGTTTCGTGGGCTATGATGGCTGCTTTAAGTTTCTTGAGTTGCTGGATGCGCCATTTGATGGGGAGCGTGGCACCCGTGCGGAAGAACTTCCGCTGGGCGGCCACGATATTGCTGATTTCAGTTTCTGTATAGTTCATAACGTTTTATTCATCCAATGTGACGGTTTTCAGTATCAATTCTATATCCTCGTTACTCAGCGTGACAGGCGCAGAATAATTGATGGAATCCTGAACCACCATACGGGTCAGCTCTTCATAGTCTTCCTTTTTAACGGGCGGGACCAGTTTGTCCATTCCGCATTGCGACATCAATCGAGCAACGGCTTGCAGGAATATTTCAGCCGCCTTGTCGTCATCGGTGTCATAATCGGCAAAACCGCAATAACGCGCCAACATGGCATATTTTTCGGTGCATGCAGTTTTCTGGAATTCCAACACGGGCATGAGCATCAGCGAGATAGCCTGTCCATGAGGGAGATGATACTTGGCCCCGATGCTGTGGGCAAAAGCGTGAACATAGCCCGCCAGCTGGGTGTTGATAGCGTGTCCGCCAAAATAAGCTGCACGACACATCCTTAAACGTGCCTCAATGTTCTCCGGTTCGCGTATCACAACGGGCAGGTTCTCAAAGATAAGCCGCACGCCCTCTTTGGAAAGGTACATGTTCGCTTCATCCACCTTCACGTCGCTTACCACACCTTCCACCAAATGGCTGAGGGCGTCCATACCGCAAGCAGCGGTCACGGTTTGCGGTGCGTGAAGGGTAAGCTCGCTGTCGAGAATCACGTGGGTGACATCAAGACCTATCAGAACGGTGGAAGTCTTTACTCCTTGACTGTTGTGGACCACCGCACATACAGTCACTTCGGCTCCCGTTCCCGCAGTGGAAGGTACCGAAATCATGGGGAGCGTCTTTCCCGGAACGGGCAAAAACTTCAACAGCAATGATTTGATGGTTCTATTAGGCAACTTGGCTCCTGCAACAATCATCTTAGTGGTGTCCATCACCGAACCGCCACCGAGGGCAATCACGCATTCCGCTTTGCACTCCAATGCCTTTTTGCGTCCCGCCTTGATGAGGTCGATGGTGGGCTCGGAGTTGATGTCGTTGAAGATGGCATAATGAATCTGAGCCTTTTCCAATGCTTGGGTGATGGCTTGGTCATAACCCAACTTGCTCAGGGTTTGGTCTGTGACTATCAGCACATTTTTGTAGCCACATTTTTGGCAGATGCCACCAATCTTGCGGCGTGCGCCGTTTCCTTCCACCATTTGCGGTTGAGGAAGCGGGACTTTGTGAATCACCCTACCGGGCAACCGCCTGATTTGTTCTCTAATGTGATAGGTTTCCATATTTTGTTTGTTAGATGGAGCAAAAGTACAATTATTCTTCGAATTGTTTCCTTATTTGAAAAAAGATTCCGACCTTTGCAGCCGCAAATTTTGAAAGAAAAAGTACAATTAAAAAACTGTTAATCAAAACATTATGAGTAAGTTTAACAACATAATGAATGAAATCGGCCAGGCTTTGGTGAGCAAAAAGTTCTGGGTCGAGCTGCTTATCATGACCTTCGGCATGTTTATGACGGGTGTCTGCGTCTATTATTTCCTTGTTCCCAGCAAGCTGATTGTGGGTTCCATCTCGGGTCTCTCCATCGTGCTGACTAACATTTTTCAAGGGATGGGCATCAACATCAGCTTGTCTATGATGATTTCCATCATTAACGCTATCCTGCTGATATTGGCTTATCTGCTCATCGGCAAGGAGTTTGGGTTGAAGACGGTTTACTGTGCCATGATTCTCGGTCCCATGACCAAGTTCTGCGAGTGGCTGTATCCTTGGCAAAACTTCGCCACTCCCAACGAATACCTTGTAAATATGGGTGTCGACCCAAGCCAAGCCTATTCCGTGATGGGCAATCCTTGGTTCGACTTGCTTTGCTGCGTCATCATCCTTAGTGCCGCCCAAACGTTGATGTTCTCCATCAACGCCTCTACCGGTGGTCTGGATATCTTGGCCAAGATTGTCAATAAATACTTGCACTTCGATATGGGTAAGTCGGTGAGTGTAGCGGGAGCCATCATCTGCCTCACTGCTTTCTTCATCAACCCCTTCCAGATGGTCGTCATCGGCCTTATCGCCACTTGGATCAACGGTATGGTAGTGAACATGTTCACGGCCAACCTCAACCAGCGTAAGCGCGTCTGCATCGTCTCGAAGGACTACGACCGCATCCGCCATTACATCATCGACGAGCTACATCGTGGCTGCACCCTTTATGAGGTCATCGGAGGCTACACCAACGAGAAGTCGATTGAGCTGGAGTCGCTGCTCACCAACGACGAGTTCTCGAAGCTAATGGAATATCTCGGCAAGAACGAAATCAATGCCTTCACTACAGCCGGTAACGTCAGCGAGGTGTACGGCTTGTGGGCCAAAGACCGCCACAGAGCAAGAAAACATGCTGAGAAGCGGTAAGCTATCACTTTTGTTTTTCGTGGTAACGCGGTTCGGAGTTTTCTCTGGCCGCGTTTTTGTATTGAAAAAAAGTCTATTTTTGTGCCGTATTAATCCGCAATAAAATGGAAAAACTCTTAGACAAATTCTTGAGATACGTCTCTGTGGAGACCACCTCCGACGAAAACTCTGAATCACAGCCCAGCACCGACAAACAGCTGAACCTGCTGCGGATGCTTCGCGACGAACTGCAAGCCCTTGGCATTCAAGCTGAACTTGACGAATACGGCTACGTGATGGCTACTATCCCTTCCAATGTGGACAAAGAAATTCCCGCTGTCGGCTTTATCGCCCATGTGGACACCTCCCCCGATGCTTCGGGCAAGGACATCAAGCCGCAAATCATCCCGAACTACGATGGCGACGACATCGTTTTGAACAAGGAGAAGAACATCGTCCTGCGTGTGTCGGAATTTCCTGAAATGGCTCAATACAAAGGCCAGACGATGATTACCACCGACGGCACCACTTTATTGGGTGCCGACGACAAAGCGGGTGTAGCCGAAATCATGTATGCCGCCCAGTATATGATGGAACATCCTGACTTCAAGCACGGAGAAATCAAGATTGGCTTCACGCCCGACGAAGAGATTGGAAGAGGTGTGGTGAAGTTTGACGTGAAGAAATTCGGGGCCAAATACGCCTATACGATGGACGGTGGTGAGATTGGGGAACTGGAGTATGAAAACTTCAACGCCGCTGCCGCGAAAATCCACATCCAAGGCAGCAATATCCATCCCGGCTATGGTAAGGACAAGATGGTCAACTCGATGCTGATTGCAATGGAACTCAACGCTATGCTACCCGTTGAGCAGCGTCCGCGCTACACACAGGGCTACGAAGGATTCTTCCATCTGACCGAAATCAACGGTACGGTAGAAGAGACCAATATGAGCTACATCATCCGCGACCACGACAGAGCAAAGTTCGAGGAAAAGAAAGCCCTCATCACTTCGGTAGCCGAGTTCCTCAACAAGAAATACGGGAATGTGGTGACTTTGGAACTGAAGCACCAGTACTACAATATGCGTCAGGAGGTAGAGCCACATTTCTTTATCGTAGAACGCGCCCTCAAGGCAATGGAGATGGCCAACATCAAGCCAAAAGTGCAGCCCATTCGTGGCGGCACCGACGGGGCCAACCTCTCCTTCATGGGTCTCCCCTGCCCCAATATCTTCGCTGGCGGACACAACTTCCACGGGAAGCTGGAATACGTGCCACTTGAAAGCATGATGAAGGCCTCTGAGGTCATCCTGAACATCATCACGCTGTTCCAAGCGGAAGGATGATTCCTAATGACCCGAAATGAAGGCGTTGACCCTTAGTTCACAACAGAGACGCATCACTCTCGCATCGGTGTTCACCCTTGCGGGAGTGGTGTATTGCCTTATCTCTTTGGTCAACCACTACCTCTTCAAGACTTACGCGCTCGACTTGGGACTTTACACCCACGCGCTCTACGAATACGCACACTTCCGTGCAGCAGATTGCAGCATGTTCAAAGCTGTACCGCAGAGCCTCCTCAGCGACCACTTCGACCTGTATCTGATGCTACTGTCGCCCTTGGTGTATGTGTTCGGCTCTTATACATTGCTGATTGTGCAGATAGCCGCCGCTTTATTCGGCGGTTGGGGTGTCTACAAACTCATCAGCCTCTATACGGACAACGACTGGCTGCCGATATTAGCCACCGCCGCTTTCTTTTTCTCCTTCGGGGTCATCCATCCCTTCGCCTTCGACTATCACTCCAACGTATTGACGGCCATGTTGTTTCCTTGGTTGCTTTATTATCTCAAGCAACGGCGTTTCGGAATAGCCTCCCTGTTTGTCGTGCTGTTTGTCATCGGGAAGGAGAATATGTCACTTTGGCTGTTTTTCATCGTCGTCGGCCTGATGTGGGATTACCGAAAAGACCAGAAAGCCCTTGGGCACTTGGCTGCATACGCGGTCTTTTCTATCGTCTATTTCTTCGTCATCAATATGGTGGTGATGCCGCGTTTGGGTGGCACGGGAGGCGGTTTTGCCCGTTACGCCCATCTGGGAGACAATTATGCCGACATCGCCAGGAACCTGCTGATGCAGCCAATCAAGACCCTGAAGCTTCTCTTTATCAATACGACAGGCAAGCCACATTATGATGGCGTGAAAGAGGAGTTCTACCTCTGCTCCCTCGCCACAGGGATGCTGTTTACCCTATTGAAACCCAACTACTTGTTTATGCTCATTCCTCTCATCGGGCAAAAGATGCTGGCTTCCGACCATTTGTTTTGGGGGGTGTCGCTCCAATATTCCGTTGAGTTCATGCCCGTCCTGATTGTTTCGTCGTTCTTGGTCATCATCAAGCTGAAAAGCCAGATAGGGAGACTCGTTTTGGCCTCAGCCCTGCTGCTCTCCGTCATCCTGACCACCTTCTACACCATCGGCATACCACGTTCCTACGTCATTCTTGACCAGACCTGCATCTACCAAAAGCGCCATTACGAACAAAAGAAATACGACGTCCGCTATGTCCGGCAACTGATGGAGATGATTCCTGACGATGCCTCAGTTTGTGCCGCAACAGATTTTGTGCCGCATCTCGCCCTCCGACCCGAGATATACGACTTCTTCAAGGTGGGCGATAAGGTCAACGCTGAATATATGCTCATCCCGAAGGGTTATTTCGATTACCGCATAGGCCAGAAACTCATCTTCCAAAACCGCGACGGATATGAAACCGTCGCCACAGACGGCGAGGTGTTTCTGCTCAAGAAAAAACAAAGCTGAACCATTTATCTCGTGAAACGGCAAACGCAATAAGGGTTGGCGTCAACTTCCGACTCCAAATGGAATCCCGCGTTTTCCAAATACGCCTTTAGCCCCTCTATAGGCATCATCTTGTGGTAAGGAAAAATCACTTCAGAGTACCGATTAAGATCAGCCTCTGCATAGTTGTAATCATAATAATAACCCGCCTGACACAGGTAATCATGGAAAACATAATAGTTGGTCGGCTGGCTTTGGGTAAGGAATGCCTCGTGATGCTCGTCTAAATAATAGGTGAACTGCTTATCAAAACACTCGGGCAGAATAACAAGGGCGTTCTCTTTCTCTTTGGCCTCAACCAACTGGTTCACAATGGGTCTGATTTCAGAATGCCAGCCGCTGAAACGCTTGGTGGAACTATCAGGAGAGCAGGATAAAGCCATCACTACCACGAATACAGTCATCAGGCTTAGTCCCCAGACCTTTCGTTTCGGGAACAGATAAAGGCAGTAAGCCATCAGGGAAAGATAAAACACGGGAAACAGGAAGTAGAAATAGCGGTCGAGGAAAAAGCCCGTGAAGTAGGACAATACAAAAGAGGCCAGCAACGGCACCATCCAAAGCAGGCTGAGGATGGAAACAGCACCAAAACTGAATTGCTTCCTGACCACATTGATAATCAGCATAACGAAAGACGCAGCCAAAATGCCGATAGCCAACACCGTAGTGACAGGAACATTGCACATTCTCCACAGAAAGTCATACAAGGCTTCGGGGCTGGTGGTCTTCGCAATCCAAGTGCCGTTGACACCCGAATCGAAGAATCTCGTGAACAACACAGGGAACATAGGGGCAAACAAGAGAATAAGGGCAGCCGCATGTATCAGATACGGTTTCCAAATCTTTTGCCGTACTGGTTTAACACCCAATGCGATAAGAAACTCCATCACGATAATCCAAACAGAGAGGTAATGCCCGTACATCAGCATCAGGTTGACAAGGGTCAACAGAATGATTTTATACGTTTTTGGATGATGTACAATGCTGAGAAACAGCAGTATGGAAGAGGCCGTACAAAAGCCTATTAAGCTGTAGACGCGGCACTCGTGCGCCATATAGATGGAAAAAGTGGAAAAGCAATACAGCAGCGAAGCCGCAATGCCCGTCCACCGATGGATGTACTTCTCACCCGCAAGGTAGAGGGGGACAACCGTCAAAACGCTGAAAACCACCGATAAACTGCGAATGGCCACCTCGGAGATGCCGAAAACCCGGACCCAGAAATGCAGCAGCAATTCCCAAAGCGGTGGATTGTCTCCCTGACAAAGCATTCTGACAAGATCGGGGACAGTTTGCAAAGCCATATAGAGTGAGAAACTCTCGTCGCCCCCAAGGTCGGTTTTTCCAACATACCACACACGCAGCACCAAAGCCACTACGAGCAGTACAAGGCACTCGATGACGGATTGGCGTTTAGTGGGCGTAGCAAATATCTTCATGGCTCGTTTGGTTTTGATTTGGCGGCTTCGCGTTGCGCCTTCAGTTCAGCGACGGTGGGTTGCATATAAATCAATCCCTTGCAAGCATAGACAAAGAAGTTCTTTGTGGGTTTGCCGCCGCGTTCAATCGTAATCGTATCTATTGGGGCTATCGACTCAAAGCCACCAGGATAAAGGGCTTCAGGGCGTTTGTAGTAGCGGCTATCGGTGAAGAACCAGAAGTCTTCTCCCTTTCGGAAGCCGCCGCGTTGCTCGTTAATCCACATATACTTGTGCAGCTTCTCAAGATAGCCTATACCCATCACCTTCATCCCCAAGGGACGAGCCACATAGTAATCGAGATTGGCTAACGGGAACCATTCATCGGCGACGATACCGTCTTCGGCTTTCATTACGCCTTCCGCAATTTTCTCCTCACGCAAAGCGGCAAACTTCTCCTCCAACTGTTCCCATCCGTACATATCGAGAGTGAAGTCATCGCGGCCCAGTTTTTCAGGCTCAGTATGTCGGTCCAAGGGGATGAAACCCGTCTGGATTTCGATGCTTCCCACGACGACCACAAACAGCATCACACTTAAAGCGGCCCTGATGACTTGGGGCAGTTTGAAGCAACCCTCGTATGCAGGATGCTTTTCGCTCAACATACAGGCCGCCAACAGGATAAGTAACACGTAAGCCGGTGCGTTCCAATGCGGCAGCGTGGGACGGGTAAGTGAGAAAGCCAAAAAGGTGAGAATCAGCGGTAATGCAGTACATAGCACCAGCCGGAGTTTGTACGACTCAATATGGATTCTCCCTTTCAACGCCGCAACAACAGCAATGATGCACAGCACAAAAACGACAGGATTGTTGTATAGGAACTCACCCGCCAACTCTGTACCAAAGGTAGCGGGATTGAGGATTCCGCCCCCTACCCGCCCGCTGTGGAAACTGAAGCTGATGAAGTCGTTCTGCAAGTTCCAATACAATATGGGGAGGCAGCAGATGGCTGAAATCAATAAGGAGAGATACAGAAAAGGGTTCTTGAGTTGCTTGCGGTTGAACAGCAGGATATACAGCCCCATACCGACCCAAAGGAAGACGCCAGAGTATTTGGAAAGCATCGCCAACCCTGCAAACAGTCCGAAAAGAAGCCAAGGTGCCTGAGCCTGTCGAAGGCCCGACCCATTTTGGATTGCTTCTTGCCTCCTAATGACACCAAGCGCTGTCCAAACTGCAAGTAACCAGAACAGCATCAGCGGCGTATCGGGCATAATGAAGATGCCCGTGATGACAAAGGCATAAATAGAAGCGGTATAGAGCAAGGCAGCATAAAACCCTGTCTGTGCGTCATTGATGTCTTTGCCGATGCGATATATAATATAGGTGTCGATGGTCATGAAAACGACCGAAGCCAAACGGATAAAAAACTCACTGTCAAACAGCAAATTAAGACTAAACAGTTGTATCATCCAGCCCACCATTGGCGGATGGTCGAAGTGGCTCCAGTCGGGATAGAGGGCATAGGTCCAATAATACACCTCGTCGTTGCCAAACTCCAACAGAGCCGCCAACACACCCCTGACCACCAAGCTCGCCGCCAGCAGTCCCACCATCATCTTCTTGATATCCTGTTCCTTAATTCGCATTACCCTGTGGTTTCCTTTCTTTCATTTTCTTGAAGAGGTACCAGCCGAAGGCCACGAAAGCCACCGCATAGACAAACCAATACAATCCAGTTTGTGCATAATTGATTTCATCCAAACGGCGGTCCACCACAACAGCGGCAGGATGCCTTGTGACGGGATTCAGATAGAGGAAATTCCTCCCGTTGATATCGATTCGCGTCCTGACGTAAGTGTCTTCGGGCTGAATGACATAAAACGCCGTCGCGATGCTGTCCATCGTCTTCAGCACCTTGCCGTCCTGCCCAATGAACTTCACTTCCCTCATCATTTCCGCAGAAGTGGCCACAAACAAAGTGTCGCCCACCAGTTGGGCACAGGTCAGATAAGGAAGCTCGCGGGCATCTTTCACCTTATATTCCAAGGTGAGCGGATAGTAATACCAGTTGTCGAACTCCACAGCATAGCACAAGCCCTTCTCCAAAGCCTCAAAAACGCTGTCGGCCTCCATACTTTGTGTATTAATCATCGTCAGATTGTGGCACACCTCATGGACATCGGTGATGTCGTGTGTGTCATCATCGCCCAAAGCATACACACGATGTCCGTTGGAAAGGGCTTTGTCCCAATGCTCAAAGGCATTGCCGTAAGGGTTCAACACCTCAAGCAGGCGGTAGTTGCTCAAAAACATCATGTCGCTCACCTTATAGCCTTTGGTAAACGAGGCATGAGCCGGCATCACGAAGCGGCTCCTTTCGCCCAACTTGTTGATGGTATGCTGCTTCATGTTGAGATTCTGCATAAAGAGGAAGTCGGGCCAATACACCTTTTCGGCCCCGATGCAGATTTGGTGCGTCTTGCGGATGAGACCATAGCCATGTTCGTAGGCAGGGATATAGTCCTCTTTTTCAGCCCCATGCGGGTTGATGCTCATATAATCGGAAATGCCGTAGTGGTCGTAACCCAAGGCCTGATACACGCTGTCGATGGCGATTTCCGTACTCTTGCGTCCGTTGGTCAGGCCGAAGTACTTGCGCGAGTGGCAATGAAAATGGTATTTCTTCCACTGGTCAGGGTTCATGTCCTGATAAGGATTGTAGAGATACTCCCCCTCGAAGGGACGCGGCTCCTTGAAGCTGTAAGTCGGCACAGAGAGATAGACATACAGCACCAACAACAGCAACGCAATACCGATGCCCGCCATCACCCTGCCGAAGTAGAACCAGAAGCCGTGTGTTTTCGCCTTTCGCATAATTTTTGTTGCTATCAGGGTGCAAAGGTAAGAAAATTAACTGTAGCAACTGTAGCAACTGTAGCAGAGAATTCCATTGCTGTCATAATTCGATGATTTATTTTGATTCCGACGGCACAGACAACAATATTTATGATATTTGAAGTCCAAAAACAGGGAAAAAACTTGCCAAAAAACTTGCCAAATCCAGATATTGTGTTTATCTTTGCAACCGCATGCGCAACGCCCGAATGAGACAGGAAAATCTTTGTAACTATCTGTTTCTCTGTGTGATACAATACGCAGATAGACTTGCTTACTGATTTTCCTCCATAACACACTCATTCACAATCCATTAAAGTACAAAAAACAATAGCAACGCTATACCAACGCTATAGTAAGGCTATAGCCAGCCTATAGCCTCTTTCTGGTAACTTTGTGGTAACTTCGTGATACCTTTGTGGTACCTTTCTGATTCCTCTCTGTGGGCAGCGGATGGGCAGGAAGAAAACAGGGAAAAAACAGACAGGAAACTGGCAGGAAACAGGAACCGCAGTCCAGTATCGCCCCAGTTGTTTAGTCATTAGGCAACCACCAATTATATCATTGAACACGAATCTCGCTAATCTAACGAATTATTATTCGTGTTATTTGAGCAATTCGTGGTCAAAAAATCGAATATTTAGTGGTTGTCATTAGTCAAAAACGAGCTTCTTGCGATCCAAAATTAATTTTGACCAAATGACAAAATGACCATAGAAGCCGAAAAGAAAGTTGTAATAAATTGGTTTATAGTTTTTTACGTTCATAGTTAGACGGAATGCAAATGACCGTTGTTACAGTTGTTACAGTTGTTACAGTTAAAACTACAGAGAGAGGATTATGATTTTTTCTCCCCAAAATGGTCTTGATACAGCAATTTTCCCTATTTTTGCCCCTGCCATTCCGGGAAAAATCAGAGTGGCCAGAGAAAGCGCATTCTTCGCTTTGTTCCTTGTTGGAGAATCTGGACAATTCGAATAAAGAGCAAGGAGATTGGGAAGATGGTGGCTTTCCCTGTTATGTTCGTGTATTCTTATACCCAACATAACAGTGGAGCGTTACCACATCCTATATTTCGCTCTTTATGGGAGTCCAGACCCATCCAACAGAAATAAGGATAAGTTTGGGAGGCTCCGCTCTCTTTGCCCATTTGGAACCTGCTCTTTGAGCCTGAGAGCAAAAGAGAAGACAAAACTTCGAGACAATAATGAAGAAGAAACTGAGAACTGTGGCTATGATTTTGGCATTTGCTTTGCCCGTCAGCCTGCTGGCACAAGACGGATTGTTCAGACGAGGCGATAATGGAGGACAAAATGATGAGGTCAACACACCGTTGCTATTCCGAGACGACGAATTGGGGGCTAATCTCTCCAATCAAGGATTTGGGAATCCCAATGGAAGCGACCTCACCAACCAGACTTTTGGCGCACCACTTGGTAGCGGATTGCTCATTATGCTCTTAGCAGGTGCAGGCTATGCCACATTGAAAACAAACAAGAAAAACAACGAAAACAAATAATAAGGAGAATCAGAGATGAAAAAAACAAGCATGATATTGGTGGTTTTTGCAATGGTGTTGACGATGACCCAATGCAGGAAGAATGAGGCAGCCGACCAAAACGAGACTGTAACCATCACCCTTGATGTGAAACACAACAACGGCGCAAAGGTAGACGTAAACCCAACGATAGGCACCGTCGACTTTGAAAGCGGCGATAAAGTGTATGTGGGTAGTGGCGGCAAGTATGTTGGATTCCTAACCCACAACGGCACGAATTTCGTTGGCAACATCACCAATCCTACTGAAGGACAACCACTGCAATTCTACTTCCTCGGTAATGTAATCCCCCAGGAAACACTATCTGCTGGCACAACAGAAGAATGCTCCGTAGTCATCAGCGACCAGACGGAACATTTGCCCGTTATATCCTGTGCCCCTTCCTATGAAAACTATGTTTCGGGAGTAACGGCATATACAGGTCATTTGCTCAACAAGTGCGCTTTGGTGAAGTTCAACGTTACAACGCCCTCCAATTCTCCCATCTGCATTACGGGCATGAAGAATAAGGTGACGGTGGATTTCTCGCAAAACACGGTGACGCCTAGTATGGATGGAGAAGGCGTTATCAAGTTGCCAGCTGGAAGTGGTGAGAATGTTGAGAAGTGGGCGATTTTGCTGCCGCAAGAGGCTTTGGGAGAGGGAGAAGAAGGATCTGCTTATACTGAAAATGGAGCATATTTGGGTACAAGAGGTACTGTGCCGACTATTGACATAAATGGATATTATGATACAGGCATTGAGGTCAATATCACGTCAATTGCATCAATAGATTATGAATATGTTGACCTCGGTCTGCCGAGCGGCACATTGTGGGCCACTTGCAATGTGGGAGCTAATGCTCCAGAAGAATATGGCGATTATTTCGCTTGGGGCGAGACGCAGCCCAAGGACACTTACAACTGGAGCACTTACCAGTATTGCAATGGTAGTAACAATACCCTCACCAAGTATTGCAACAACTCCAGCTACGGCTACAACGGCTTTACAGATGACCTTATCACCTTGTTGCCAGAGGACGATGCCGCTACGGCCAACTGGGGTGAGGGTTGGCGCATGCCCACCAAGGAAGAGTGGGAGGAACTATACAACAACACGACCGTAATATGGACGACCCAAAACGGCGTGAACGGCATGCTTTTCACTGCCGATAACAGCAACAGTCTCTTTCTGCCCGCTGCTGGCAGCTCCGCAGGCAGCGGTCACTACTGGTCGAGTTCGCTCTACACGGACTACCCGAGCAGCGCGTGGGGCTTCAGCTTGTATTCGGACATTTACGGCATGACCGGCCGCTACTGCTCCCGTTGCGGCGGTCGGTCTGTTCGAGCAGTGCGTGTGGGGTTGCAGAATAACGCCCCCACAGGTGCCATCAATGGCAAGTTTACCATCAATGGCAATGGTGATCAAGTGTATTTCTCGCAGGGGAATTTACAGTATATTGGTAGTGCGAGTACGCCTTATTGGAAGTTTGCAGAATACCAATGGGATTATTTGGGCGCGACAATGGGACAAAACGGTGTGGGAGAAGATGTTGACCGTGACCTCTTTGGCTGGGGAATGAGTGGCTGCGATGAAACTCATCTTTCCGCCCCCTATGTTATAAATACACTTAATAATAGTTATTATGCTTACGGTAGTTATGTTTATAACTTGTATGATCAAACAGGCCAGGCCGATTGGGGTTATAATTCGATAAGTAATGGCGGAAATACGGTCAACCAGTGGCGTACACCTACCCAATTAGAATGGAATTATGTTTTAAACACACGTAACACTGCGAGTGGTATTCGTTATGCCAAGGCAAACGTGAATAATGTGAACGGTGTCATCCTACTACCTGATGACTGGGATGTCGACAATTATAGCATAAACAATACAAACAGTTCAGGAGCGAGTTATACTAGCAACATAGTTACTGTCCAGCAATGGGCAATTCTTGAGAATGCTGGGACCGTTTTCCTGCCTGCCACGGGTTACCGCAAACTAGCTACTGTATATAACGCTGGCAGCAATGGCTATTACTGGTCAGCCTCGCAAATCAGTAGTGACAGTTCATGGGATATGAGCTTCAGTGACACTTACCTCGGAACGTATTGCGACTATCGCCACTATGGATATGCAGTTAGGTTGGTTCAAGATTACAATCCATAAAATCTACTGCATATGAAAGCTTTTGCAGGCAAAGGTTCTTCCATTGGAGGGGGCACGACAACTTCGGTACATTGAACCCCCATTTTTGCTGAAGTATACTTTAGCTGCCAGCTATAGTCACTTTATCTGCCGGCTCAAGTATACTTCGCGAAAAACGGCCAAAAAAAACGACCAAATAAAAAAGGTCCTTTTTTGCCACAAAACCTAACCTTTCTTGCCACAAAAGGTAACCTTTTTAAAAACGGCCTGTTTTTGACTATAGAAAGCATCATCGAGAAGGCGGCCTTCAGGTCGCCTTTCTTTCTCACGGCTTTGCCGACAAGGGGGAGTTCCCTTGCTCTTGAAAGTAGCGCTGTCGAAATCTTTGATATACCCTTAAAATAATATACTTGCGTTTTTCGTTAATAGAAAAACACTATTTTTGCAACGTTATTTAATGGTGGATAGTATGGCATTAAAAACAAACATAAAACAACTTGATATGCTTAGGGATTTTTCCTCTGCTTTTTCTCGTGGTGCTTTTACTGACATCATCAAATACGAAGATTATAGTTATCTTGATTGGCTGCATTCTGAATATGGTAGCAATAACAATGGGGTTGTGACTTGTGGCGAGTATTTGAAATCTTTATATTCTGAAATGCTAAAAAACTATCGGTGTGAATATGTTTATAAGAACGAATTGATAAGTCACATTGTAAGGCAATACAAAACAACCAATACAGTTGCTTTTAACGAGTTTAAGGTTGGAGATTCGATAGTTGATATAGCCTTATTCAATGGGGAGAGCAAAGCGTTTGAGATAAAGACCGAATACGATAGTCCTCGCCGATTGGACAAACAAATACGGGATTATAGGAAAGTATTTGACAAATGCTATGTGGTGGTTCCTGCTGAGAAAATAGAAAACTACGCCCATTGCATAGATAACGAAATAGGGATGTTGTCGTTGTCAAAAACCAGAGGAAGAGTGATGTTGCAAGTTTTTCGTGAGGCCACCATCAATGAGACTATTGACAGCGATGTGCTGATTACATGTTTGCGCACGAAAGAGTACGAGCAAGTTATCAGAGATTATTATGGCGAACTTCCTAAAGTTCCAGATTATGAGATGTACGAAGAATGTAAGAAAATGATGAGAGTAATTCCAGGAGAAAAATTGAGAACCTCATTCCTCTATTTGATGAAAAACAGGAAAAAGGATATCCAGATTTTACTGAAAGTGCCTAAAGAATTGCGCCAAATTTATTTGAGCATGAATCTTTTACCGAAAGATATTGATTTGCTTACAGACAGATTGGAAAAGAGATTAAACCGATAAAATATGTATTATCCACTACTTCGAGGCAAACAGTTTGAATTGAAAGCTCTGAGAGAGTTTTCAACTAAATATCCAAACACGAATCGGATTGTTCCTATTATTGAGCCTGTCAATAAAAACTTGAGTCCACTTATGCAAGGAATAGACGAGATGCTGACCAACGGCTTAAGTTTTGCCATTATTATGAATCCAAAAATTGGAGATTTCAAACACGATACTGTGCATTTTGATTTGATACAACAAAAGCCTGACTTGCTTGATCATCGTGATAATTGGATTCCGGCCTATTTGGTAAACAAAGACAGCGAGACCGTATTAAAACTGATTGAGGAGAGCACTGATGAAGGAGAAGTAATGCTCATCATTAAATCGGCAATAAATATGGATGACCCAGTTATGCGAGGTTTATTGCTTTCTGATAGAGTAGGATATATAGTGCATGATTTTAACACCTCATCCAGACGAGTGAAATCTCAACTTTTGCGCACGGAGAAAAAAATCATCGAATTAAATGATTGTTTTGTGAGCAAAAAAAGAAATGCCGATTATCTTGAACAAGAGGATGAATTATTCTCAGAAGCTCCTTTTTATTATCATGATGATGGATTTTCTGGTTTCTCTGATTATACTGCTTTGCCTAGTGAATATGTGGAAGGAGGTATGCTTCCTTATGCTATTGCGATTCATCTTACATATCAAAAAGAGGACAATCAAATTTTTGTTCACCATTTTGTATCTGATACTAATTTAAGCCAATCAGACCCTAAAAGAAAGTTTAAAGAGGCAGCAATAAAAGTGGAACGGTTTTTTGTAGATAAACCTCATACAGATGCTGTTAATGATATCATTGTACGAGTTAATGATAGCGACGGCTACCCGGGATTGGGTTATTTGAAAAAACTCTCAATATCCAATCATTTAGAATTGATGAATAGAATTCTTTTTGAGGAGGTATGATATGCTGATTTGCAAAGATTGTTTCAAAGATGAAGAACTTCGACAAGAAGTTCAGAACGAAGGTATTACAGGTACTTGCGATGTTTGTGGAAACAAAGGGATTGTAATAGATGTATCCCATTTCATCGATTTTTTTAAAGACACCCTTCACTTGTATAAGAAAAGTAATAAATCTCAATTTACGGTGTTACAAATTGTCCAAAACACTTGGGGATTATTTGGCAAAGTTGAATGTGGTGAAAAGATTCTAAATGAAATATTGACTGGTTTTAACCCTGGTTATTCTCTTTCGGATACAGTTGCATATGCGGATTTTCTTCAAAATAGAATAGACCTTTGGAAAAACACAAAAAAACAATTGAGGGAACAGTATCGTTTTTTTGTGGACCATGATTTGTGGGATAGAACCGATTATATTGTACCGACTGTAACAATAAAAAAAGGAACAAAGCTTTACCGTGCCAGAGTTACAGAAAACAGGCTGTCAAAGTTTAAACCAAAAGGAATGGGATGTCCACCAAAAGATAGAACGAAGGCGGGAAGGGCTAATCCTATTGGTATTCCATATTTGTATTTGTGTCGAGACATAGATACGACATTATATGAAGTTAGAGCTGGTTTCTTAGACAAGGTTAGTGTTGGCTGTTTTAAAGTGCTTCGGGATTTGAGTTTAGTTGATTTTGACTTTGATTTTCCTTTTTATACATCTTATGCTGATGAAGGGTTTGACCGGTGGTGTGATTTGATTGTAAAGTATGAAGTGCTGAAGGAAATCCGTAAAGACCTGTCAAAGCCATTGACAAGATTTGATACAGAACTTGAATATGTGCCAACACAATGGATATGTGAATATTGTAAAATGATAGGAGCAGACGGTATTTCTTTTGCAAGTTCATTGGATAAAGATGGACTGAATTATGTGATTTTTAATCAGTCAGATGCAAAGTGTACCAGTGTTTTATGTCGCACAATTGAAGAAGTGAACATAAAAGCAACATAGTTTTATTAGTTTTATTTCTGCATGAAGAAATAAGTTTAGACAACATTTCGAGCTCCAACAGAAATAATAGGTTCACCAAGAGCCGTAGAAATCTTTGCCAAAGTGGAAAGAGTGAAATTATGTCCGCCACCCACCCAACTGGAGACAGCAGCTTCGAAAGTTCCAACGAGTTTTGCGAACTCTTTTTGCGTCATTACTTTGCGGTTCAGCGAAGCATCAATGCAGTCGGCAATGGCGTATGACCATTCCACCTGCTGTTTGATGGAAGGCGGGGTCTCATCAAGGACTTGCTGAAAAAGCCTTTCTGTTTCTTCGGAGTGCTTCATAATTCAAAGATTTTGTCGTCAATGCCTTCTATTGTTGTTTCTTCGATACGGAATAGTTATATCGTTTGGCAAAACTACAAGTTTTTTCGAATAATTACCATTTGAGATAATTTTTTCTTGTTTTTCTGGTTTTCTATCTCGCGGCTTTGCCGATAGGGGGCTCATCAGTGTTCCTGCCAGCTGTTGGAGTTTTGGCGAAGTCCGCTCTTCTGTCGTTTCGATAGGGCTAAAGAGGAATAGGATTCTTGATGTTAGTCATTTTCAACCTCTACCGAAAAAAATGGAACTATGAAAAGCCGGCAGCGATGTCGGCTTTTTTTTCAGTCCTCATAATGCGCTTTCATGAAAATGTGTATTTTTCCAGTTGATTATTCATTTATATGACGAAAGACGAAAAATATACTTATTGGCTTGATTTGGCCGATTACGACATGTGAGACACATGGATAAGGAACAAGTGATTGAAATTGTAAAAGAGTATAAGACTGAGATACTCAAACAGATAAGCGACGCAAAAGTTTATCTCTACGGGTCGTACAGCAAAGGCACGGCTCGTCCTGAAAGCGATATTGATGTGGCCGTCGTAGTTCCCGCAGTTCATGACGATTGGTTGGACGTTTCAACAACACTTTGGTTGCTTGCTCCACAAGTCAATTGCCTCATTGAGCCAGTATTAATCGACCAACGCTTCCCTTCGCCATTGTACGATGATGTAATGCGAACTGGCATTGCAATAGCTTAATAACCAACCGTCATATTCTCTTCGGGAAACCTTGGAGAGGTGGAGGGATAGGTGTACAATGACTTTTACAACCCCCTGTTTTATGTATTGGGGACGTTTTCGCTAAAAACGGTATGTCCCAAAATTTGTATCTTTTTGCAGCCTCATAATCTGAGTCGGCTTTTTTCGATTATTTGTATCCCAATCGAATTATTTGTATTACTTTTGCAACACAATTAACCACAATAATAAGTCACTATGGGAGCAAATACCATCCAAAGAAAGCAAACCTCGTTCCGGCTTAGAACCGACCTGCTGGATTTTATGAAAAAAGATGCCGAAAGAGCAAACAGGACCCTCAACAATTTCTTGGAAAGCCTATTATTGGACTATTATTACAATGAGCCTAACGAAGTTACCAAAGCTGCCATAGAAGAAGCGATGAACCGTAAGGACTATCCTGAAGGAGAGTTATATGAAAGCACTGATGAACTTTTCAAAGCTCTTGATGCAGAATGAAAAGACTATTTCCCTCCTCTCAATTTAAAAAGGACTATAAGCGTTACCGCAACAACCCTCAAAAAGTTGCTGCACTGAAATCTGTCCTTGATATATTATCCAACGAGCAGCCCATCCCTTCCAAATATCAGCCACATCCACTTCATGGCCAATATAATGGCTGTATCGAATGTCACATTCAAGGCGACTTCCTGCTGATATGGGTCGACCCAAAAAGCGATATCATAGAATTAGTTAGGATCGGGACCCATTCCGAATTGTTTGGGAAACGTAAATAGCCGTTTTTGCATATCTTTCTCGGGACATTGCCGACAAGGGTTCACACCCCCTTGTCCCTGCCTTCTCCACAATATAGTTGTTGTTACTCTTCCCGAAGAGCGTGGCCAAAGGCTTCGCTGAATAGGTGTGGCCTTTTTTCTATTCATTATACGTTCCCCAATCCTTCCACGACACATAATCAATGCCGTTGATGGAACAGGTGAGGTCACCGAGATAGAATACTGCACCTCGAGTGCCGTCATCACCGCGAAGCGAAAGGTATTCGCGCGTGTTTTTCGAAAGGTTTTGCTCCGCCTCGATGGTGCTCTTGATTTCGATGGCAAAAAAAATCCGCAGCAAAAATAGTAAAAATCTAAAGTTTTATATGGTGAAAATCTAAAGTTTTGAAATTGAATTTTTTTTATAATATTGTATATCAATTATTTATTTTATATTTTGTACAATTCAAAAAAGAATCAGAGTATCATTACTTTACGGTAAAAAATCGCCCATCTGAAAAATTGTTGCGCAACGCCCTCCCACACCGCTTTATTCTTTATCTTTGCAGCCCAATTTGAAATCATTCTGAATAATGAACAATATGGATTCCAATCCAAACAATAACATCATCAGCGAAGTCACTGGCAAAGAGTATGAATACGGCTTTGTGACTGACATTGAGACCGATTTCGTGCCAAAAGGCCTGAACGAGGACATCATCCGCCTCATATCCAAGAAGAAAGAGGAGCCGGAATGGCTGCTGGAGTTTCGCTTGAAAGCCTTCCGCCACTGGCAAACCTTGAAGCAACCCAACTGGGCGCACTTAGACCTTCCAGAGATTGACTATCAGGACATCATCTACTACGCCGCCCCACGCAAAAGGCAGCAGAAACAGAGCCTCGATGAGGTGGACCCCGAGCTGTTGGCCACATTTGACAAATTAGGCATCTCCCTCGATGAGCAGAAGAAACTCTCAGGTGTGGCAGTTGATGCCGTAATGGATTCCACCTCTGTGAAGACAACCTTCCAAGAGACGCTCTCGAAGCATGGGGTTATCTTCATGTCGTTCAGCGAGGCCGTCAAGCAGCATCCCGACCTGGTGCGCAAATACTTGGGAAAGGTGGTGCCTTATACCGATAACTTCTTCGCTGCGCTCAACTCAGCAGTCTTCAGCGACGGCTCGTTCTGCTACATCCCCAAGGGCGTGCGCTGTCCCTTGGAGCTGTCCACCTACTTCCGCATCAACGCGGCCAACACGGGACAGTTTGAACGCACACTCATCGTGGCCGATGAAGGGGCTTACGTAAGCTATATGGAAGGCTGCACTGCCCCTCAACGTGATGAGAACCAACTTCATGCCGCCATCGTGGAAATTATCGCTGAAACGGATGCTGAAGTAAAGTACTCTACCGTACAGAACTGGTACCCAGGCGACAAGAATGGCAAGGGTGGTGTCTATAACCTTGTCACCAAGCGCGGCCTCTGTCGCGGCGACCGCTCCAAAATCTCGTGGACGCAGGTAGAGACGGGTTCGGCCATCACCTGGAAGTATCCGGGCTGCGTGCTGATGGGCGACAACTCGGTAGGCGAGTTCTACTCCGTTGCCGTCACCAACAACTACCAACAGGCTGACACAGGCACCAAAATGATTCATTTGGGCAAGAACACCCGAAGCACTATTATATCAAAAGGTATATCGGCAGGCCACAGCCAAAACGGCTATCGTGGTTTAGTGAGGGTGGCAGCCAAAGCCGAAAACGCACGCAACTACTCACAATGCGACTCCTTATTATTAGGCGACCAATGCGGTGCCCACACCTGGCCCTACGTGGAATGCGGCAACGAGTCAAGTATCCTCGAACACGAAGCCACCACTTCGAAAATCTCCGAAGACCAGCTCTTCTACTGCCAACAGCGCGGCATCCCCACTGAGAAAGCCATTGGCCTCATCGTCAACGGTTATGCCAAAGACGTACTGAACAAACTGCCTATGGAGTTCGCCGTGGAAGCACAGAAATTATTGTCAATCACCTTAGAAGGCAGCGTCGGATAATATGAAAAGGAACTACGAATTGAACGAATTTTACGAATATAGGGGCAATAATTATGCAGCCAAGAATGCGAATTTGCACGAATTGGATTACCGTCATTCGTATCAATCCGCAACGAAGTTGCAAAATTCAATTCGCAACAATCCGTATCATTCGTGTAATTCGTAGTTAACTATAGAAACCTGAAATCTTGAACTAATATGTTGTTAAATATCAAAAATCTGCACGTCTCCATCGGAGGCAAGGAAATCCTGAAAGGATTGAATCTGGGTGTCAATGAGGGCGAAATCCACGCCATCATGGGTCCCAACGGAACGGGAAAAAGCACTCTGGCGGCAGCCATCACAGGTCGCGAAGGCTACGAAATCACCGAGGGTGAAATCTGGTACAAGGGTAAGAACATCGTCGGGATGTCGCCCGAAGACAGAGCCAATGAGGGCATCTTCCTTAGTTTCCAATACCCTGTCGAGATTCCGGGCGTGAGCATCCAGAACTTCATGCGCACCGCCGTCAACTCGAAACGTGAGTATCAAGGTCTTCCGCCCATGAGTACCGTTGAGTTCATGAAGATGATGAAGGAGAGACAGGCAATGGTGGAAATCACCGAAAAACTGCAAAACCGCTTCGTCAACGTGGGCTACAGCGGCGGCGAGAAAAAGAAGAACGAAATCTTCCAAATGGCCATGCTGGAGCCCAGTCTCGCCATCCTCGACGAGACCGACTCGGGTCTGGACATTGATGCCTTACGTATCGTGGCACACGGTGTGAATCAACTGCATAAGGCCGATAACGCCTTTGTAGTCATAACACACTATCAGCGCCTGCTCGACTACATCGTCCCTGATTTCGTTCACGTGATGTACGACGGACGCATCGTGAAGACAGGCGGCAAGACCCTCGCCCTCGAACTGGAAGAAAAAGGCTACGAATGGATTAAGGAGCTTTGATTATGGACAACCAACTCATCATAGCCGCCAACCAAAGCCGTGAAATCATTGAGTATGACGATGATGCGCACCTCTCGGCAGAACCGAAAGTCTCTGAAATCGTCCTCAACGAGAACGCCAGCCTTGAGTTGTATGTGCTGCAAAATGTGGACAATGAGGCTTCCATCCAGCGCGAGTTCAAAATCAGGCAACTGGCCGACAGCCGACTGAAGATTGTGGTCATCACCTTTAACGGCGGAGATATTCGCAACAGATATACTGTCAATCTTGATGGTGAAGGTGCTGATAGCCAAATCTATGGGCTTTATCTCATTGACAAGACCCAGCATGTGGAGAACTACCTGAAGGTCAACCACAACGTGCCACACTGCACAAGTATGGAGAAGTTCAAAGGAGTGCTGGATGAGGAAGCCAGCGCCGTCTTCAACGGACACGTCTATGTGGCAAAGAATGCTCAGAAAACCGATGCCCATCAGAACAATAGCAACATTATCCTCACACCCAAGGCTAAAATCAACAGCCAACCCTTCCTGGAAATCTATGCCGACGACGTGAAATGCTCGCACGGCACTTCCACGGGTCAACTCGACCAAGAGGCGATGTTCTATATGCGCCAACGCGGTATCAGCAAAGCCAATGCCCGTATCCTTCTGATGTATGCCTTTGCTGCAGAGGTCAGCAACCACATTGGCAACGATATGCTGCACGAGCATATCGACGATATGATCAAACGGCGTTTGCGCGGAGAGCTGTCAAGTTGCGAGAACTGCGTCCTGCGTTGCAGTCACCCGAAAGACTATAATTTTGATATTGATTACTCGAAGATATGATGAATATCAACAAACTAAGGGAACAGTTCCCGGTCTTGGACCAGCAGGTCTACGGCAAGCCTTTAGTATACTTCGATAATGCCGCCACCACACAGAAACCCCTTTGCGTCATCGAGCGTGAACGCGACTATTATTTGCATGAGAATTGCAACATTCACCGTGGAGTACACTACCTGAGCCAGAAAGCGACAGAGGCATACGAACACGCCAGACAGACGGTAGCGGACTTCATCCACGCTAATGAAGCACGAGAGATTGTCTTCACTCGTGGAACTACGGAATCGCTGAACCTCTTGGCCACCTCTTTTGAACACTTCTTTATTGAGAAAGGTGACAAAGTCTTGGTGACGACGATGGAACATCATTCCAACCTCGTCCCCTGGCAGCAGATGGTGCAACGGCATCAAGGGCAGCTGCTTGTTGTTCCGATGGACGACAATGGTGTGTTGGATTTGGAACAATACGAGAAGCTTTTGCAAGAAAGTCCCAAAGTGGTCTCTATAGCACACATCTCCAACGTGTTGGGCACCATCAACCCTGTGAAGCAGATGACGGCAATGGCGCATCAATACGGCATTCCCGTAGTTATCGACGGAGCGCAATCTATCGCGCATCACCCCATTGATGTTCAAGATATTGATTGTGATTTCTTCGTCTTTTCGGGGCATAAGATGTACGCCCCTATGGGTATTGGTGGCCTTTATGGAAAGGCAGAATGGTTGGAAAAGTTGCCTCCTTATCAGTTTGGAGGCGAGATGGTGGATACGGTAAGTTTCGAAAAGACCACTTTCAATGTGCTACCATACAAATTTGAGGCGGGGACGCCAAATGTGGGTGCGGCTCTCGGATTGGAAACCGCTATACAGTTCCTGCAAGGTCTCAACAAATCGGAAGTCGAAGCACACGAGACACAACTCCTGCAATCTGCCATCCAGCAGCTTTCAGAGGTTGAAGGCATCCGCTTCATCGGTCAAGCGGAGCAGCATAGCGGATTGGTCTCCTTTATTATTAAAGGTGTGCATCCTTACGATTTGGGTACCCTCCTCGACAAGATGGGTGTAGCGGTACGCACAGGTCACCATTGTGCCGAACCGGTAATGACACGCTTCGGCATTCCTGGAACAGTTCGCGCTTCGTTTGCCTTATACAACACTATAGAAGAAGTGGAAACCTTCATCAAAGCGGTGAAAAAAGCGGCAATGATGTTACGATAAATGATTTTTTACTACTTTTGTAGCTACTAACTCTGAATCACTATGCGCGAAGAACGATTCATTTGTCCTTATACGGTTTATGACAACGCAGCTGAACTCGACGCCAACGATGCCGAGTTGCTACGTTTGGCGCATGAAGCCACAAAAAATTCATACGCTCCCTATTCCAAGTTCCATGTGGGAGCGGCGGCACGTTTGGCCAACGGCAAGACTATCACAGGCAGCAACATTGAGAATGCAGCTTACCCCAGCGGTTTATGTGCCGAGCGTGTGACATTGTTTGCAGCACAAGCCCAATACCCCGATGTACCCGTTGAAGCCATAGCTATCACAGCCACCTCGGAAAGCAAGTGCATCGATGAGCCAATCGCCCCTTGCGGTGCCTGCCGACAGGTGATGGTAGAAATGGAACAACGATCGGGTAGACCATTGCGCGTGTTGTGTCAAGGGGAGACGGGAGCCATTATGGCCTTCGACGGCATCAAATCATTAGTACCATTTATGTTTTTGGACAAATTCCTTTAATACCCTTTCGGATGGCTTTGCTTTGTCCGCAATAGCAGCAGTCTACACAAACGTAAACAAGAGGTTACCAAAGAAATTCCATAAGGTGGAAACGCCTACAGCAAACACTTTACTGAGATAAAAGTTCCATTTCAGCTTGCCGTTAAGCAGATATACGGTCAGTGTGTCCAAGCCCATCCCCACCAGCGCGATACTGAAATATTTGGCGTATTCCAGCCCAATCTGTGGGTTGCTACTCTGGAAAGTCCACAGACGGTTGAGAATGTAGTTGGAAGTAGCGGCAACGATAAAACCAAGAATATTACTCAAGTATTTGTTCCACTTCAGCCACTCCTTGCAGACGTAAGTCACGCCGAAGTTGACAAACACACCCGAGAAGCCCACCACACCGAATTTCAGGAACTTCAGCAGAAACTCGCGAGACAATTCGTTATTCAACCACAGGGATTTCATCCTCGTTCTTGCAAATTATGGGAAACGTTTAATGGTCAGCCCACCGGACCGTCTGTCAGTTCCTTCAAACCTTGATAGCCCAAGATACGATTGGTATTGGCGGGCATACGCTTGATATAGAAACGCTCGTCCTCCTGAACAAACTTGAAATGCAACAAATCTCCCTTTGGGAAACAACCCAAAGCAGGGATACGCTTGAAGCCGTTCATCTGATAAGAAAAGTCAGAGGTCTTCACAAAAGTTAGTTTGGTCTTGCCTTTCAGAATGCTGGTGTTGAATCCGTCGAAAAAGTTGCGGTTACCCCACTTGCCAGCGAACCGCTCCGGCTCTTTCAAGTCGTACACGACCACTCTGAACACTTTATCGTTTTTTGGCATAACCTCAAGCACTTTCTGAACTACCACCTCTTTATCACGCAAGACCTCAAGATAGAGCCACTGGAAGCGGTTGCCCAACGACTCCCATATCGGTGTGAAATGCACCGCAGCCACCACTGAGTCGTTATTATTAATTATGGTATAGTCACCCACGATGGTGCGGTAGAACTGCTTGGCATCTTCTTCGGTGAACTTGGGAGCCTTTTGCGCGAGAGCGCCAAAAGCCATCAGAACAGCAGCTATTACAAGGGCAAATCTTTTCATATCAGAGTCTTTCTTTTGATTCGTTAGAGTTTGCAAAAATAAGAAAAAGGATGATTCAACGGATGACATTCTTCCCACCCATACGCAACCGGATGGCCGTCACCACTTTCTTTGTGTATAGCGGGAAATCATTCTTCATAATCCAGTCATAATAAGCAGGTTCGAAGCGGAAGACATCTTCCACCCGCTTCCCTTTGTGCTTGCCAAACATGAACACCTCCTTGCCTTCCTCGTCGAAGATAATCTGTCCTGACAGGTCGGCATTCTTATGATGGGCCGAGAACTCAGCCAGTTGTTTCATATCGTTGGTGGGGCCTTGTGAACGTCGTCCCTTGCCGTCTTCATACTCCACACCCTCATAGTGGTCGAGCATGGCACAAAGCACATCGTAAGTCGCTTTGGTATCGGCCATCGCCCCGTGAGCACCTTCCAATTCAGCATGACAGAAGAAACGGTAGGCACCTTTCAGCGTGCGGGGTTCCATCTTCATATAAATGTTCATCACGTCAATGAAACTACGGTCTCGCAAATCGAAATCGTAATCAACACGCAGGAACTCCTCCACCAACAGAGGCAAATCAAACTTCAAGATGTTGTAACCGGCCAAATCAGCATTGCCGATGAATTGGGCAATCTCCTTGGCTTTTTCACGAAACGTGGGCTTGTCAGCCACCATCTCGTTGGTATAACCATGTACTGAGGCAGCTTCTTCTGAAATAGGAATTTCCGGATTGAGTAACCATACACGCTGCTCTTCTTCTCCGTTTACATTGATTTTCAGCACACTCATCTCCACGATACGGTCGTGTGAGGTGCTCAACCCAGTAGTCTCAAGGTCGAAAAAAGCGATGGGGCGTTTCAGATTCAGTTGCATTGGATTCATGATTTTGACGGCAAAAATAACACATAAAACACTCCGATATTCATTTTTTTTCTACTTTTGCCCCACTTTTCAAACAACAAAGAACACGAATTAGACATCAAATTATTGAAAGACATGATGGAAGAAAAAGAAATGAACGGCAACAACGGAGGTTTCTCCAAAGCCGTGAAAGCAGGTAAGAGGACGTATTTCTTCGATGTGAAAGCCACGAGAAATGACGAAAAGTACATCACCATAACCGAAAGCAAACGCCGTTTCGACGAGAACGCCAACCAGTTCTTCTACGAGAAGCACAAGATTTTCCTCTACAAGGAAGACTTCGAGAAAGTGACCAAAGGCTTGAACGACGCCATCAACTTCGTGGAAACGGGTGTTCTTCCTGCCGACTATTATGACGAGCCGGAACCCACTCCCCGCCATTACAACAACCCCGAGGACGGCAACCGTAACGAAGTGGACAGCGCCATCGACAAATGGTTCGACAGCCTCGACAAATAATAGTTTTTCGGATTGTTACAAAGACAAAAGGTCGCAAATCATTGCGACCTTTTTTTGTTGCGAAAAAACTTATCAACACTTTCCCGATTTGTTGATAACTTTTGTCCTGAAATTACAATAATTCGTTTGAATTAGCGTACTTTTGCAGCGAATAATTAAAAACGACATGGGCAAAACTATTGCGATAGCCAATCAGAAAGGCGGCGTTGGCAAAACCACGACCGCCATTAACCTTGCGGCCAGCTTAGCCGTACTTGAACACAAAACCCTGCTTATTGATGCAGATCCTCAAGCCAACGCCACTTCAGGAGTTGGCATCGACCCGAAATCCGTAGAAACGAGCATCTATGAATGCATCACCGATAATGTCGACCTGAAAACCGTCATCCTGGAAACCGACACGCCTAATTTATTCCTCGTCCCCGCCCATATCGACTTGGTTGGCGCCGAGATTGAGATGATTAATATGCCCGAACGCGAGCACATGATGAGCAAGGCCCTCGCCCCCATTAAAGACGAATACGACTTCATTATCATCGACTGCTCGCCGTCATTGGGGCTGGTCACTGTCAACTCTCTCACGGCTTCTGATTCAGTAATCATTCCCGTCCAATGTGAGTACTTCGCCCTTGAAGGATTAGGCAAGCTGCTCAACACAATCAAAATAGTCCAAACCCGTTTGAATCCCAACCTTGACATCGAAGGCATACTGCTCACCATGTTCGACACCCGCCTGCGTTTGTCCAAGCAAGTGGTCGAAGAAGTCAAAATGCACTTCCAGGATATGGTGTTCGATACCATCATCAACCGCAACACCCGTTTAGGCGAGGCTCCAAGTTTCGGCAAATCCATCATCATGCACGATGCCGGCAGCGTCGGGGCCATCAACTACCTCAACCTGGCACGCGAAATCCTTGAAAAGAATCACATCAACCAATAACATCTCCCACCATCATGACTGACAAAAACAAAAGAGTCCTCGGACGCGGCCTTGATGCCATCCTGCAAAGTCCCGAAACCGACATCACCAGCAAGGATATCTCTGGCGACTTCGTTGCAGGTGCCATTGCAGAAATCGACATCAACCTTATCGAGACCAATCCTTTCCAACCGCGTACTGAGTTTGACGAGACTGCGCTGAAAGAACTGTCGGACTCCATTAAGGAACAGGGGGTCATCCAGCCTGTCACGGTAAGAAAACTTGGCTACAACAAATACCAACTCATTTCCGGCGAACGCCGTCTGAGAGCCTCCAAATTAGCCGGGCTGGAAAAAATCCCGGTATTCATCCGCGTGGCCAACGACGAACAGATGCTGGAACTCGCCCTCATCGAGAACATACACCGCGAAAACCTGAACGCCATCGAGGTGGCCATTTCCTACCAGCGCCTAATCGATGAATGCAATATGACCCAAGAAGAAGTCAGCGACAAGGTGGGAAAAAGTCGTAGTGCCGTTGCCAACTTCCTTAGGCTTTTGAAACTTCCGGCTGAAGTGCAAATCGCCATCAGGGACGGCCACATTACTATGGGACATGCCCGTGCGCTAATCAATGTTCCCGACAAAGAGCAGCAACTGAAACTTCTTCAACAGATTATTGAAGACGAGATGAACGTCAGGCAAACCGAAGAATTGGCGGAAAAAGCCAAGAACCCGGGCAGCAAAGAGAAGAAACAAACCAACTTCATCCCCGAACATTTCAAGAGCAAGATAAAGACCCTGTCGCAAACCTTGAACACCAAAGTCAAGGTCACCAGAAACGTGAAGGGGCAAGGCAGCGTGGTCATCGACTTCAAAGACGAAGCCGAGTTTGACCGCATCATGGAACTCTTCAACCACAAATAACCCACAATGTTGCGCCGCCTGTTGTTGTTCACCGGCCTGTTGTTGTTTGGCTTTCATAACCTTGAGGCCCAATCTATCACATTCGACACAGTGAACACCACCATTGCAGGAGACACGCTTATCCAAGAAAAAAAGCCGGCCAAACTACCTAAAAACAAGCGCCCCCATAGCCCCAAAACTGCCACCATCATGTCAGCCTGCCTTCCGGGTTTGGGGCAAATCTACAACGGGAAATGGTGGAAGGTGCCCATCGTCTATGCTGGACTCGGAGGCTTGGGCTATTTGGTTTACAACAACTATTACGAATATCGGTCATATCTTCACGCATACCAATACAAGACCGGCGACTTGCCCGAAGGCGCTACACTTAACCAGCATGAGACCGAACTTGCCAACAAATACGCCGACAGCCAGTTACAGACTTACAAGGAATCGTATCGCCGTGATTTTGAGTTTTACGGCATCCTCACTATCGCGTGGTACGGGTTGAACATCCTCGATGCCTGTGTGGACGGACATCTTTATACATACGACATCAGCGACGACCTCAGCCTCAGTATCGACCCACATTTGCAACCTGTTGAGTCGCCTTTCAGGATGCCGATGGTCGCCCAAGCCGGGCTTTCGTTTCAATTGAACTTTTAAACAATGAAAATCGCAATCATAGGATACGGAAAAATGGGTCACGAGGTGGAGAAAGCCGCTCTCGCCAAAGGCCACACCGTCGTCGTCACCATCGACAATCCCCAGGAATGGGAAGAACGCCTCAACTTGTTGAAACAGGCCGATGTCGCCATCGAGTTCAGCCAACCCGACCAAGTGGTGGACAACATCAACCGTTGCTTCGACCTGCATATTCCGATTGTTGTCGGAACAACGGCTTGGCAGGACCACTTTGAAGAAATCAAGGCACGATGCCTTGCAGAGGGCCAAAGTCTCTTTACCGCCCCCAACTTCAGCATCGGGATGAACATCATGTTCATGCTGAACAAACAGCTTGCCAAGTTTGCCGAAAAATATGGTTATCAGCTCTCCTTGTCAGAAACCCATCACATCCACAAGTTGGACAAACCCAGCGGTACTGCTGTGAAGCTGGCCAATGACATCCTCAACATCAACCATAACTATGACAATTGGAGCCTCAACGTCTCCGATGACCATACCTTATATATAGAAGCCATCCGCGAAGGCGAAGTGTTCGGCATCCACAGTGTCAGCGCCACCTCCCCTGCCGACAAAATCACCATCACCCACGAAGCCTTTAATCGGCAGGGATTAGCAGCCGGTGCCTTAGCAGCGGCAGTGTTTTTGGTGGGAAAAACGGGGTGCTTCACCATGGAGGATTTATTCTGAAACTTTCCAGTGCGCTGAACCCCCATTTTTGCTCAAGTATACCTGACCTGCCAGCTCAAGTATACTTAACCTGCCAGCTCAAGTATACTTAACCTGCCAGCTGAAGTATACTTAACCTGCCAGCTGAAGTATACTTCGCAAAAAACGGCCTATTTTTGACCGTAGAAAGCATCATCGAAAGGCGACCCTCATGTCGCCTTTTTTTTCTGTGCGCTATAAGGTGTTTTTTCCTTACTTTTGCACCGCGAAACACTATTTCGTTTCAAATCGCGTTAGGAAATAAATTCAATAAAGGCATGTCATTATTATTATTCATTCTTATCGTTCCTGCACTGTTCACCATCCCGATTGCATTCTGTTGGAAACAGTTTGAAGCTGCCGGACAGAAAGGCTACTACAGCCTCATCCCCTACTACAACATCTATATCTTACTGAAAATCATAGGAAAGCACAAAAAATTCTGGTGGTGGTTCTTCATCGTCTTCCCCTACATCAACATCTTCATGCTACTGCTCATGCTCGTTGAGTTGGGCAAATGCTTCGGACGATTCAAGGTATGGGAAGAAGGAATGGCCGCTCTTCTGCCCTTCATCTTCTTCCCCATCATTGCCAAGGACGACAAGTATCAAGACCCAGCCACTACCCAACGCCCCAAGAAATCGGCAGGACGCGAATGGTTTGATGCCATTATTTTTGCCGTGGTCGCCGCATTGATTATCAGGACCTACGTCTTTGAAATGTTCACCATCCCCACTTCGAGCATGGAGAAATCACTCTGCGTGGGCGATTATCTGGTGGTCAGCAAGATACATTACGGTCCCAAGAGACCCAACACACCCATTTCGTTCCCCTTCGTACACAACACCCTGCCGGGCAGCAAGACTAAGAAGTCGTATGTGGAATGGATTAAGCTGCCCTATCACCGCTATCCGGGCACCTCGACCATGAAGCGCTACGACCCCATAGTGTTCAACTATCCCGCCGGCGACACGGTGTGCGACATCTTCCAAAGCAGCATCAACTATTACGACCTCGTTCGGGAATATGGCAGGAAAAGGGTTTGGAACGACCATCAAGCATTCGGCAACGTCATCAGTCACCCCGTTGACAAGCGTGAAAACTACGTGAAACGCCTTATCGGTATGCCGGGCGACAGCCTGCAAATCATTGATGGTGTGGTGTATATCAACGGCGAGAAAGCCTTTGAGCCCGAGAACATGCAACACAACTACACCGTGGTCACCACCAACGGAGGCATCAACAAGCAGATTCTCGATAAATACAACATCACAGAGGGCTACCGCACTGCCGACCCCAACACCTTCATACTCAACATCAGCGCGAATGTATCGAATGAGCTTATCAAATTGCCCTTCATCACCTCAGTGATGCGCAACATACAAGCCCCTGGCGAAGGCATCAGCACGAGCCTCTTCCCCAACCGTCCCGACCTCTATCCCTGGAATGTGGACAACTTCGGACCGCTTTACATTCCCAAGAAAGGTGTGACGGTGAAGCTGGATGTCAATACCTTGCCGCTGTATGAGCGCATCATCCACGCTTACGAGCTGCACGATGTGAAGGTGATAGGAGACAAAATCTTCATTGACGAGCAACAGGCCGACAGCTACACCTTCGAGATGGACTATTATTGGATGATGGGCGACAACCGCCACAACTCTGCCGACTCGCGCTACTGGGGCTTTGTGCCTGAAGACCATATCGTCGGCAAGCCCGTCCTCGTATGGCTCTCCATGGACAAGGAGAATGGCGGCATCCGTTGGAATCGAATGTTCAGGATTCCGAAATAAGCATCTTTGCAATTTTAATAGCCAAAAGCAACAGCGGAGCAAACTATTTTGTGTACTTTTGCAACTTCTTAATGAAGACGAAAATGACCGCAGGAAACAATCGTAAAGAAAACTCTTTCAAGAAGAAAGAACCTGAATTTGAAATAGTGGAAACACCACCTGTCATCACTGAAGACACGGGAGAGAAGAAAAGCAAGAAAACCAGCCCTAAGCCTGAGAAGAAAACTCCGAAAAACAACAAGGAACCCAAAACACAGAAGCCCCAGCAAAAAAACAAGGGGAACAACGGTCGCGCAAAACGAGTCATCGGCATCCTGTTCGTCTGTTTGGCCCTGTTTCTCGGCTTCGCTTTGATTTCCTATCTTGTGAGCTTCTTCAGTGGACATCATCAAGAGTGGGGCTATCAAATCTTCAGCCAAAAAATCAACATCACGAACCGCACAGGACGTGCCGGTGTGTTTCTCGGCCAAACGCTCATCAAGGAGTCTTTTGGCCTCGGTTCATTCTTTTTCGTATATCTTCTGACTCTTATAGGGCTCTGGCTCACTGACAACACAAGAATCAAGATTTGGAGTTTGTGGAAATACGCCCTATTGTGTCTTGTATGGTTACCCTTGCTTTTTGCCTATATCGCACTCTCCGCTCCTCACTGCGCCATCTTTGGTGGTGCCGTAGGGCTTTGGCTCAATACCATTTTGAACAACTATATCGGCAAGGTTGGAACACTCATCGTTTTGATTTTCCTGTTCTTGGTATTTGCCGTCTATCAATTCAACCTTACTTTCAACCATATCAAACAAATGCGTGAGAAACGCATAGAGGAGCGACGCCGCCAAGATGCCATCATCGCGGAGCAGCGCATCAAAGACGAGATTGAAAAGTCAAGAAACAACAACTCCTATTATATCGGAGACAACGACCCCGATGTGGAAGACGAGGGCAACGACTTACCTCCTGTAACTTCCTACACCTTCGACACGTCTGAGGAGCCCCCCAAGCCCAACGACAAAGAAAACATCCTCATAAATCCTTCAGAAAACCATGAGGACAACGCTGCCGAAAATGCTACTTCCACCGAAAATGCTACTTCCACCGAAAGCAACCCGGTTGCAGAAAGCCACAACGTGGATTTAGTCATCGAAAAAACCGAGGAAGAAGAAACCGTCGACACATTAGAGCGCCACACCATCGACACACCTTTCGACCCACGCTATGAATTGCGAGGATACAAGTTCCCCACTTTGGACATGCTCAACGACTACGGCGAAAAGAAGTCGGAAATCAACGAAGCCGAGCTGCAAGCCAACAAGAACAAGATTGTGGAAACTTTGGGCAACTATGGTATCTCCATCGAGAAGATTAAGGCAACCATCGGTCCTACGGTGACATTGTATGAAATCGTCCCTGCCGCAGGTATCCGCATCTCGAAAATCAAGAATTTGGAAGACGACATCGCTCTGAGCCTTGCCGCCTTGGGTATTCGTATCATTGCTCCCATCCCGGGAAAAGGCACTATCGGCATAGAGGTGCCGAACAGCAAGCCCGAGACTGTATCAATGAAGAGCGTCCTCGCTTCTGAGAAGTTCCAGAACAACAAGTTCGCTCTGCCTTGTGCTATCGGCAAGACCATCTCCAACGAAACCTACGTCTTCGACCTCGCCAAGATGCCCCACATCTTGATGGCAGGTGCCACTGGACAAGGCAAGTCTGTCGGATTGAACGCCATTATCGCCTCATTACTCTACAGCAAGCATCCCTCAGAACTTAAGTTCGTTATGGTCGACCCGAAGAAGGTGGAATTGACGCTCTACAACCGTATCGAACGCCACTATCTGGCCAAACTCCCCGATTCGGAAGATGCTATCATCACGGATGTGAAACAGGTGGTGCGTACCCTCAACTCGCTCTGCATCGAGATGGACCAGCGCTACGACTTGCTGAAAGCCGCTGAGTGCCGCAACATCATCGAATACAATGAAAAATTCAAAGCCCGCAGGCTGCTGCCTACTGAGGGTCACCGTTATCTGCCCTATATCGTGCTCGTTGTCGACGAGTTTGCCGACCTTATTATGACGGCAGGCCGCGAAGTGGAATCGCCCATTGCCCGTCTGGCCCAATTGGCCCGCGCCATCGGCATCCATCTCATCATCGCTACTCAACGTCCTTCGGTCAACATCATCACGGGTTCTATCAAGGCCAACTTCCCCGCCCGTATCGCCTTCCGCGTCATCTCACAAGTCGACTCGAAGACCATCCTCGACCAAAGCGGTGCCAACCA